>CAIYZZ010000175.1 GCA_903930805.1 uncultured Rhodocyclaceae bacterium
CACCGACCAGCGGCACATCAAGGTCAAGTTGGGACAGGCGCTCCTTGATCTTCGGCACGGCGGCGGCGGCCTCACGGGTATTGACAGTAACACGCACGATCTCCGAACCGGCACGATATAGTTCGGCCACCTGCTGTGCGGTAGCGAAAACGTCTGCAGTATCGGTATTGGTCATCGACTGAACAACCACAGGCGACGGCGCACCGCCAAACGCCGCCCCGCCAACGCCGACTATTGGCGTCGTCCCGCCAATGCCAAGCTTGCCGACCATCACACGGCGCGTCGTTCGGCGCGTCGGGGCTGAAGGGGGGGCAAGCATTATTCGAGTTTCAAGCGTGCCACATCGGCGCGCGTATAGGGTGCCAGGTCGATCACGCGCTCGCCATAGGTCAGCTTGACCCTCTCTGCATTGCCGACGATGATCTCGAAAGGTGGTCGACCGCTCAACGTCAACTGACTGCCTGCCGGGTTTTCACCACTATGCAGCTTTTGCCCGGTGGTATCGGCTACCTCGAGCCAGGAGCGGCCATTAAAAACGAATAGCAACACGGGGGCAGTATTGGCCACTGGGACCTGCGTTAGCGGCGGAGTCACTGCAGATTCGCTCGACTGAGAGACTGCGGCAATCGGTGCGGGAGCAGCGTTGGGAGCAATATCCGGCAACTTGCCCTGACGCTCACTGGCCGACGGACCGGTGGCCGGTTTGGTCACGGAGGGCCCAAAAAAATGCCACAAACCCAGCAACACGGCAGCAAAACTGACAACGATAACAACGGATACTGCCGGGGTATATCGCTGGAACTCACCGGCTTCGCTGGCGGTTCCCATGTTTTCTGGTGGCCGCACATCTGCTGGAGCAATCGGGGAGCGCTCATCGAGCATGCGGAGCAGACCCTCGGGGTCAAGCTTAAGAAATCTTGCGTAGCTGCGCACAAAACCACGCACGATGGTGTTACCGGGCAAGGCCGCATAGTTGTCAGCCTCGAGCAATTCTATTTGTCGCTGGCTGAACTTGAGTGTCTGGGCGACATCGGCAGCCGACAAGTTCGCCGCCACGCGTGCAGCACGCAATTTCTGGCCGACGGTCGTCAATCCAATGGCAGCAGCGGGCACATCCGCCGCGCTGACTGCCGACTCTTCAGCGCCGACCTCAATATCGGCCACAATGTCGGCCTCAGCGCGCTCATTCATCTCGGCATCAACCGGCAATACCTCGCTCAATCAAATTCTCCGCGCGACAGTTTTTGATGCTCGGGTGAATCACGATACTTGCGGCGCAAGATACCGGTCATGCGCGCCTCGCCCTCACGATCACCAAGCTTGTGTTCGACGCGCAGGGCAAGCCAGGAAGACTCCGCTGTCGGTTCGATCACTACATGCAGATCCTTCAGCTTCTGGCGAGCATCAAGCAGCCGGTTGGACCGATAGGCAATGTCAGCCAACCAATAGAGCGCAGAGACGTTGGCGCGATCCAGACGTAACGCGCGGGAAAGATAGTCCTCGGCCTGAGCGTCCTCCTTGATCAGCAGGGAGCAAACACCGGCGTTGGTAAGTGCCCTGCCGGGTGCCTGATACAGAGGATTGCCGACGGACATCCTGAAGTAGGGAATGGATTCTTTTGCCCTGCCCGACTGACAGAGAAACCAGCCGTAATCATTGTTGATTTCGGGATCACCGGAAGCGAGCTGCAAGGCCTGATGAAAACTCTGTTCAGCCAGTTCATTCCTGCGCAGGGCCATGTAGACCAAACCCATCAGATTGTGGGCGGGTGCGTAGCCGCTCTCCGCATCGGCCGCCACGCGTGCCTCCTCGAGTGCAACCTCATAGCGCCCCTCCAGCAGATAAAGCCTGCCGAGTTCGGTGTGCACCTTCGCCCGCTGCCGGACGTCACTGTTACTTGTCTGGCGCGAGACAGCCTGCTCGACATTCCCCGTACCGGAATCCCTGGGACCTGAACTGACGCAACCCATCAACAAGCTCAGCAAGATGATTGGCAACAGCGACAATTTACGCATCACGCATGAACCTCCAGCGAAGTAGATGTAGCTTCCCGACGTACTTCAAACTTGACAGACTGTCCCTGCAGCGCTTGCACCGTCTGACGGCTGGACCTGTCCCTCACCTGACCCGCCAATTGCCCACAGGCAGCATCGATATCGCCACCACGCGTCTTGCGCACCGTGGCAACCACGTCAGCGTTGATCAATATTTCCTGGAACAGGCGCACCCGTTCCGCCGCCGGCCGGCGATAGTCCGAGCCGGGGAAAGGATTGAACGGAATCAGGTTGAACTTACAGGGAATCTTGCGCGTCAGCGCCAGCAAGGCATGGGCATCGGCATCACTGTCGTTGATGCCAGCGAGCAATACGTATTCGAAAGTTATGAAATCGCGCGGTGCGCTTTCTAGATAACGCCGGCAGGCCGCCATCAGTTCGCGCAGCGGATATTTGCGATTGATCGGCACCAGTTCGTCGCGCAACGCGTCAGTCGCTGCGTGCAGCGAAACAGCCAGTGCCACCGGCACACTCTCACGCAGGCGATCGATGGCCGGCACCAGGCCGGCGGTCGATACCGTGACACGACGGCGCGAGAGGCCGTAGGCATTGTCGTCAAGCATCAGGCGCAGAGCTGCCGTGACATTGTCGAAATTGGCCAAGGGCTCGCCCATGCCCATCATCACGACATTGCTGATGACGCGTTCGCCGGAATCACCCACCCCGGGCTGTTTCACCGCGCCCAACATGCGGTTGGCGTGCCAGAGCTGGCCGATGATCTCGGCAGTCGTCAGGTTACGATTGAAACCCTGTTTGCCGGTCGAACAGAACGAGCACTCGAGCGCGCAGCCCACCTGGCTCGAAATGCACAGGGTGCCGCGATTGGTTTCGGGAATGAACACCGTCTCAATGGCATTGCCGGCCTCGCCATCCACGCCCAATAACCACTTGCGCGTACCGTCGGTGGCGATTGAATCGCGCACCGGTAAGGGACCACGGATTTCAGCCTGTTCTACCAATTTGCTGCGCAAAGACTTGGCCACATCGGTCATCTGCTCAAAATCATCGACCCCGAAACGGTGGATCCAGCGCGCGACCTGACGCGCACGAAAGGGCTTTTCGCCCTGTTGTGCAAACCAGGCCGTCAGGCCGTCGACATCGAAATCGAGCAGATTGACCATCGGAGACGTTTAGAAAACGTTCAGCGCCGGGAAGAAATAAGCGATCTCGACCTTGGCGGTATCCGCAGCGTCCGAGCCATGCACCGCATTGGCATCAATGCTGTCGGCAAAGTCGGCGCGAATCGTGCCCTTGTCAGCCTTCTTCGGGTCGGTGGCGCCCATCAGTTCGCGGTTTTTGGCAATGGCGTTTTCGCCTTCGAGCACCTGGATCATCACCGGGCCGGAAGACATGAACTTCACCAGATCCTTGAAGAAGGGTCGCTCCTTGTGCACGGCATAGAAGCCACCGGCTTCGCGCTCGGAGAGCCAGGCCATGCGGGAAGCAACAATTTTGAGACCGTTGGTCTCAAAGCGGGAATAGATTTTGCCGATCACGTTCTTGGCGACGGCATCGGGTTTGATGATCGACAGGGTGCGCTCAGTTGCCATTGTTGCAGCCATGCTTTTCTCCAGCAGATTGATAAGTAAAACAAAGGGCTGCGGATTTTATCCCAGTTTGCCAGCCCTACCGCCGACAACGGACGAAAAAAAGCCCGGCCATGGTTCGCATAGCCGGGCTTTGGGGATCAGGACGCTTCAGGAAATCATGCCCAAAGTTCGCGGCAGCCACAGTGACAGCGGCGACCAATAAGTCACGACCACCAGGAACACCAGCATGGTCAGTAGCCACGGCCAGACGGCGATGGTCAGCTCGGTAATGCCCATCTTGGTGATACCGGAAGCGACATAAAGATTCAGGCCGACCGGCGGATGGCACATGCCGACTTCCATGTTCACCACCATGATGATGCCGAAATGCACCGGATCGATACCGAGCTTCATGGCGATGGGGAACAGGATCGGCGCTAGGATCAGCACAATCGAACTCGGCTCCATGAAGTTGCCCGCCATCAGCAACAGGAAGTTGGCAATCAGCAGAAAGCCAATCATGCCCACTCCCGTACCGATCATCCAGTTCGCCATCTCCTGCGGAATATTCTCGTGCGTCATCAGGAAGGAGAACAAGACCGCGTTCGTAATGATGTAAAGCAGCATCGCGCTCATGTTGGCCGACGAAAGCAGCACGCGCGGTACATCCCTCATTCCCATGTCCTTATAGACGAAAACGGCAACGAAGAAGGCATACACCGCACTCATCGCGGCAGCCTCGGTCGGCGTGAAGATGCCGGTATAGATACCGCCCATCACGACGACAATCAGGAACAGGCCCCAGGCCGATTCACGGAAAGCCTTGAGGCGCTCGCTAAAAGATGCCTTGGGCTGGCGCGGATAATCGAATTTTCGCGCCCGATACCAGGTTGTTAAGCCGAGCATGAAAGCCAGCACGATACCGGGTATCACGCCCGCCATGAACAGCGCCCCCACCGAAGTGTTGGTCGATACCGAATACATCACCATCACGATCGAAGGCGGAATCAGGATGCCCAAGGCCCCCGAAGTGGTGAGGATGCCGGCACCAAACCGGTTGGGGAAACCGGCCTTGAGCATCGCCGGCATCAGAATCGAACCGATCGCCACCACGGTTGCAGGGCTTGAGCCGGACACCGCCGCGAACAACGCGCAGGCCAGCACGCCCCCCAGACCAAGGCCGCCATACCAGTGGCCAACCATGGCCGTGGCGAACTTGATCATGCGCCGCGCCACCCCGCCGTGCGTGAGGAAGTTACCCGCAAGGATAAAGAACGGAATTGCCATGATCTCGAACTTCTCGATACCGGTGAACAGCTTCAACGCCACCGCCTCAACCGGCACCTCTGTCAGGAAAAACAGGAAGGACAGTACCGTGAGGCCAAGCGAAATCGAGATCGGCATGCCGGTGAGCATCAACACCACCAACAGAATAAAGATGATGACTGTGTTCATTGCTGATCCCTCCCCGCTGAACTCTGCGCATTGCGTCGCTCGGTGCCTGGAGGTGGCGGCCCCTCATTGCGTGCACGACGTTCCTCGTAATTCATGTCATGCGGGTGCAGGTTGTCTTCCATGCTGTAGATCAAATCCTCTTTGCCAGGTTCAATCGATACGACCTCATCGAGGCCATCGACGTGGCCATGGTCGTGGTGCGGCAACTCGCCGGTGCGCAAGAAGCCCACCGTTACTTGCAGAAAACGGAAGCACATCAGTGATGAGCCAAGCGGAATCGCGGAGTAAACAATCCAGGTCGGCCACTCAAGATCCGGCGTAATTGGCCCCTCGTACAAATCCCCCATTTCCATGCCGAGGAATTTGTAAAAGCTGTAATGGGCACCGTTCTCCCAGACAAAGCTTGCACCGAGCGAACCGACGATGCCAGTGAACAGGGCACCCGCCAGCAAACCGACAATGATGAACTTGCCGCGATTGTTGTCGGACATGCGATTGATCAGCACGTCGACACCGACGTGGATGCCGGTACGCACCCCATAGGCCGCGCCGAACTTCGCCATCCAGACGAACATGATGATGCATAATTCTTGCGCCCAACTAAAGTCCAGGCCGATCAGCCAGTCCTGCACGACGGGAATGGAAAAGCCGGTGGCGTAGCGGTGCATCACGGAGACAAAGATAATGATCGTCGCCGCGCCCATGAGGAAGGTTATCAACCACTCCTCGAGATGATCGAGAATTTTCATGAAGAATGCCCCTGAAAAAGCAGAAGGGGCCACATCGTGGCCCCCATAGTTTCTTGCCTTAGAGTTTTGCCGGATTCAGACCGGTTTCCTTGTAAATCGACTGAATCAGATCCTTGCCGATGCGGTCAGCCATCTGGTCATGCACCTTGATCAGGGCCTTCTTCCAGACTTTCTTCTGATCGGGTGTCAAAACAAGGATTTCCGTCTTGCCGGATTTCTTCACCGCCTCGATGGCCGTATCGTTTTCGATCTTGGCAATCTGGTTGGCGTAGCGGGTTGCCTGTTCCATCGCATTTTCCAGTTGCTGGCGTACATCCGACGGCAGACCATCCCAGAACTTCTTGTTCACGATCACCGCGTAGCCGAGATAACCGTGATCTGAAAGCGTGACGTGCTTCTGCACTTCATGCATCTTCTGGGTGTACAGATTGGACGGCGGGTTCTCGGTGCCATCGACCACCCCAGTCTGCAAGGCCTGGTAGACCTCGGAGAAAGCCATCTTCTGCGGCAGCGAGCCAAGCGCGCGCATCTGGGCATCCAGCACGTTGGACGACTGGATGCGCATCTTCATACCCTTGAAGTCATCCGGAACTTTCATCGGCTTGTTGGCGCTCATCACCTTGAAGCCGTTGTCCCAGAAGGAGAGGCCCATGATGCCCTTGGCCTCCAGCAACTTGAGCATCGACTTGCCGACCGGCCCCTGCGTCACCTTGTGCAGATCATCGTAATTGTCGAAGATGTAGGGCAGATCGAAAACTTCAAACTGCTTGACGCCGAGCGGACCGAACTTTGCCAACGACGGCGCGAGCATTTGCACTGCGCCGAGTTGCAGGGCTTCCATCTCTTCCTTGTCCTTGTAAAGCGTGCTGTTCGCATAGACCTCGACCTTGACCTTGCCCTTGGTGAGTTCCTCGGCTTTCTGCTTGAAAAAGTCGGCGGCCTTGCCCTTGGGCGTGTCG
>CAIYZZ010000176.1 GCA_903930805.1 uncultured Rhodocyclaceae bacterium
AGCTGGAGCTCCGTGCGCGTCGGAAAGATGGCAAGACGCTGGTGTGCTCGGCCCGAGGTTATGCGGAGATGGGGCCCGACAAGAAAGTCACGCATCTGTTCGGATCGCTGCAGGACATCACTGATGATAGCCAGCGCGAGGAGCAGCGCTTGCGCGACGAGGCCGTGCATCGCGACGCTCTGGTGCGTGAGGTGCATCACCGCATCAAGAACAGCCTGCAAGGGGTCACCGGCATTTTGCGCGGCATGGCCCAGCGCCAGCCGCTACTGGCGGCAGCCCTTGACGACGTGATCAGCCAGGTCGGCAGCATCGCCCTGGTGCATGGCCTTTACGGCAGTGCGTCCGGTGGCCGAGTGTCACTGTGCGACCTGGTGACTGATGTCGCCCGCAACGCCGAATCGCTTTGGCAGATGGAGATTTCGGTCGCGGTCGAGCACAACTGCCGCCACTGCATTCTCGACGAACGGGAGGCGGTGCCGCTGGCGCTGGTGTTGAACGAGTTGCTGGCCAATGCCTGCAAGCATGGCGCGGGAGTGACAGCGAGCGAGAAACGCGCGATCGCCGTCGAGTACACTGCGGATTATTCGCAGGCCATGGTGTGCATCACCAACACCGGCCAGTTGCCCCCCGGCTTTGATTTCGATAAGCGCCAGGGACTGGGCACCGGTTTGGATCTGGTTGCTGTGCTGCTGCCAAGAGAGGGTGCAACGCTTGACTGGACGCAGCAACAGGATACCGTCGTGACGCAACTGTCCCTTTCCGCGCCCATCTTCGCCGAACAGACCATTGCGGAGGGTTCGTCGGCGTGAGCAATCCCGCTGAAGTCATTCCTGCCGTGCCGGATGTGGGCGTACCACCGACTCGCAAGCTGCTGCTGGTCGACGACGACCGACTGGTGTTGGCGACCCTGACGCGCGGGCTCGAAGCCGCCGGATTTGTGGTCGCAGCGGCGGAGTCGGTGACTGAAGCCGAAGACCTGCTGGCCGGCGGCACGCGTCCCGACCTGGCAATTGTCGATGTAATGATGCCGGAGCGCAGTGGTCTCGAACTGGCGCAGCGCTTACACGAACTCGATCACATTCCGTTCATCCTGCTCACCGCCACCGCCGACGCGCAGGTCGTCGAGCAGGCGACGCAGGATGGCGCGCTGGGCTACGTTGTCAAGCCAGTGGATGTGCCGCAACTGGTACCGGCGATCGAGGCCGCACTGGCGCGAGCATCCGACCTGCAGGATCTGCGCATGACTCAACGGCAATTGAAGGAGGCGCTCGATGCCGATCGTGACATCAACGTCGCCATCGGCATCGTGATGGTGAAATCGCAACTCGGACGCAGTGCCGCCTTCGACCAGTTACGCAAAACAGCACGTGCGCGGCGCCTGAAGTTGTCGGCGCTGGCAAGTGAGTTGATCGCGACCGTGGGCAGCTAAAAACCCAGATACAGCCTGTGCATGGGCAACCAGGCGCAGGTCAGGAAGGGCCGCACGGCAGTTTCCGCCTCGACACGCAACTTCCCGAACCGGCTGGGCATTGATACCCGCGTGTCCCTCAGCTCGGCTAAACTGGCGACGGTCTGCGCGCTGATGGGCAAGATTCCGGGTGTCGCCGAGTACGTGGAGCAAGTATAGTCTCTGGAGGCATGAGAACAATGGCAGATGGCAATCAAACGCCGGTACGTGGCACCACCATTGGCATTATTGGCGGCAGTGGCGTCTACGACATCGAAGGCCTCACCAACAAGCGCTGGGAGCGCGTGACATCGCCATTCGGTGAGGCGTCCGACGAACTCTTGTTCGGCGCACTGAACGGCCAGCAAATGGTCTTCCTGCCGCGCCATGGTCGTGGCCACCGGATTCCGCCGTCCGAGATCAACTTCCGCGCCAACATCGACGCCCTCAAACGAGCCGGCGCCACCGACGTGATTTCGGTCAGCGCGGTCGGTTCGCTGCGGGAGCATCTGCGGCCGGGCATGTTCGTCATCATCGACCAGTTCATCGACCGCACCTTCGCCCGGGAGAAGAGCTTCTTTGGCACCGGCCTGGTGGCGCACGTATCGATGGCGCACCCGGTGTGCAGCAGACTGGGCGACCATGTCGAGGCAGCGGCTCGCGAGGCCGGTATCGAGGTCGCGCGCGGCGGTACCTACTTGGTTATGGAAGGCCCGCAGTTTTCAAGCCTGGCCGAGTCTGAGCTTTACCGCACCTGGAATTGCGACGTAATCGGCATGACCAACATGCCCGAAGCCAAGCTGGCGCGCGAGGCAGAGCTTTGCTACGCCACGGTAGCAATGGTGACCGATTACGACTGCTGGCATCCACACCACGACAACGTCACCGTCGATGCCATCGTGAAGGTGTTGCTGGCCAATGCCGACAAGGCCCGCAGTCTGGTGAAGAAGGTGGCGCCGCGCCTGCATGGCGACGCCACGGCTGCCGCGTGCAGTTGCCGCAGTGCGCTCGAACATGCCCTGATCACCGCGCCCGAGGCCCGCGACCCGGCAGCGGTCAGCCGACTGGATGCGGTAGCCGG
>CAIYZZ010000177.1 GCA_903930805.1 uncultured Rhodocyclaceae bacterium
ATATCCCCGGTAGACTTTTCGCAAACGAAGTTGGAGCATGTTTATGGCGAGAGTTGGCTGAAGAATATCCTCGCCGAAATGTCCGCTTAACTAGCCTGCTTGTATTACCAGCCCCTCCGCCCGGAGGGGCTGTTTGTCTGGTTCGTCATAATAATTGCCGGCACTTTTCCATAAAATTTCGCGGGCATCGGTGAGGGTGGGGGGATAGTGATGGCTGAAGCGGGGTCTATTGCAACAACGGTTGCCTGGTGGGGCTTTGGCCTCGGTTTGATCTTTGGGTTTTTCGCCAACAAGACCAATTTCTGTACCATGGGCGCGGTTTCCGACGTGGTCAATATAGGCGATTGGGGCCGGATGCGCGCGTGGTTTCTCGCAATGGCCATTGCCATGATCGGCACGAATATTCTCTCCTACAACGAAACGATCGATCTGGCCAAGACGATCTACACGACACAACGATTGCCGTGGCTTGCCCATCTCGTCGGCGGAATGATATTTGGCGTCGGCATGACGCTGGCTTCCGGATGCGGCAACAAAACACTGGTACGCGTTGGTGGCGGTAACCTGAAGGCAGTAATCGTATTTATATACATGGCGTACGCTGCACGGTTGACCATGGGAGGAGTTTTTGCGCCGTTTAAGGGGGTGTTGCAACACCCGGCGGTAACAGTTCAATTTGAAAAGAGTCAGACGCTCCCATTTCTTCTGGGCGGCATGTTCGGAATGGAGCCCCATACCGCTGAACTTGTTTTTGCCTTGGTTATCGGCGGGATACTGCTGGCCTTTTCACTGCTGAATCGGGACTTTTGGGCGAGCAAGGATAATTTTATCGGCGGACTCGTCGTCGGCGTTATCGTCGTCGCTGGATGGTACGTTACCGGGAAAATAGGCTTTGCCGAGGATCCTGACACCCTTAAGGTCGTGGTTTTGGGGACAAATTCCCAACTTGCCGAATCGATGTCCTTTATCGCGCCGTCTGCGTACACGGTCGATTTCTGGGCCATGTGGACCGATTCCGCTACAGTGATTACTTGGGGAATCGCCACGGTTTTTGGTGTGGGTATCGGCTCCTTTTTCTATGCCGGGATGACTAATGCCTTCCGCTGGGAGCACTTTATTTCATCGCAGGATATGTTTCGTCATATCATTGGCGCAGTCCTGATGGGATTTGGCGGGATTACCGCAATGGGGTGTACGATTGGCCAAGGGGTTACCGGTCTCTCCACGCTTTCAGTGGGTTCGTTCATTACGCTGGCGGGCATTATTGCCGGATCGGCAGTGTTCATGAAATACGAATACTGGAAGATGATGCAGGAAGCCTAGTCGGCCGCAGTAGTGTTTTCGAATTTGAAATTTCACGTTGATCATGGAGGAACTTCGCGATGGATCTGGTTCGCAGAACCTTACTGAAAGGGATGGGGAGTGCCGGAGTTCTCTCGGCCTTGTTGTCTGCCGGGCTGCTAACACCAACTGGCGCCTGGGCCGCAGAATGGAATCGGGCGGCATTCGAATCTAAAGATGTCGCAGCAGCGCTCAAGGCTTTCGGCTTCTCAGGAAGTTCCGAAAGCAAGGACGTCGTAATCAAGACGAAGGACATTACCGAGAACGGTGCTTTCGTTCCGGTAGAAGTCATCAGTAACGTGCCCAATACTGTTTCGATTGCCATCGTCGTCGAGAAAAATCCCTTCCCGCTTTCTGTTGCTTTTGATTTTCTAAATGGGGCGCTGCCCGAGGTTTCAGTACGTCTGAAATTTGCGCAAACCTCCAACGTTAAAGCTGTCGCCAAAACTTCGGATGGCAAGTATTTTCACGCGCAGCGTGAAGTCAAGACCACCGTTGGCGGTTGCGGCTGATTGCCAAACTTTGATTGCCTAAAAGGAAAATCATGGCTGAACAAATGAAAGTTCGTGCGCAACTGAAGGGCGATATCGCCGAAATTCGCGTGCTGATGATCCACCCCATGGAAACCGGCTTACGCAAGGACGGTGCCGGTAACGCTGTGCCCATCCACTACATTCAACAATACAGCGTGGAGGTGGCCGGCAAAGTAGTCATCCAGGGCCAGGGAAACCAGTCCGTAGCAAAAGACCCGACCTTTGCGTTCAAGACCAAGGGTGCCAAAGTTGGTGACAAGGTGGTCGTAAGCTGGATTGATAATAAAGGTGAAAAGGGCTCCTCAGAAACCGTTATCGCCTGAAGTACGATTGGCGTTTAACGTGGAAACATGGCACCTGTTTTGCCGGTGACTGCAGGATTAATTAGAAAGTTCCTATCCAGCGTCACCTATCCGCAGGGATGTTGCAGAGGGCGTGCAAATTGTGCCGCAATTGCACCTGATCGGTGGGAACGATGAAGTGATTCCCTAGCATGTTGCCAGGTCTTATTGCGCACGCATGAGGGATGTGCGTTGCGCCCAACTGCGCGTGGCGTCAGTTGTCACGCACAATGAAGGATGGGGATTTTTTCGGGAAACCGCTACGACGGAAATCCCGGCTTGCCAAAATCCGACCTTGCCTTTGCCATCTACTCAGATCGATATGCACGTATTGGCGGGTGGACAGGATGGGACGGGCCGATTTCTTGGTGCGTTGCCACCGTCCCGCCAGCGCCGACTTTTGAGTATGCATGGGCTACTTCGGAGCGATAATATACGTTTCGTCGTCAATAACGGGCATGGGCTTTGCAAACCGACATTCATACCGTTTAATTCAAAGTTAGGCACAAGCAAGCCCTCTTCAACTCGATAATTTTTTATTATTGGAGAAAACAAAAATGGCACGCTGGACTGAAACCTTTGCTGATCAAAATCACATGGTCACGATTTCGCAACATATTCCTGTTGGTGACATTGTTCGCATTGTGCTCAATGACGGAACCGTCATTGAGGGGGTTTTTCGACGAATGAATATCGAAAATAACGCTGGGCAAGGTGGTTGGAAGTATTGCGGAGAGTGTGAAATTGAAACGAGAGATCGTTCTCGTTTCGTTTTAGATTACCTTGATATCAAGTCTGCATCGAGTTTGTGGAGCGATCCTATTGCCACCGAATATGAACATCTTGGCCTCATAACCACTGGGAAGACGAAACCTAAATAAGGTTAGATCGTGATCGCGAAGCGAGCCACGATCTGAATCGTTTGTTGGACAAACCTGGTTTATGAGCACCTGGCGGGCCCTACTTCCGTGGGAAGCTCATGTTTGATCCATATCAATGAGGTTTCGGCCCTAACCTATAAGTTAACGACCGGACATTTTCCTGGCCATTGTTTCAGGAACTGGGCAGTTCCCCGATTCTTCGACTCGTGGTGGTGATGATGGTTTTCTGATCAACTGAATACTCGATTACGTTCATTCCTGAACCTGCCGCCGGATGCCGTTTCTGTGACTTGCCTGACATGAAGCTATTTCCTTTTGCTGGAGAACGACTGTGACCCCTAACGATAACCCTGCTGCTGATCCCGACCTGGAGAGGCAATCCGAATGTCAGACGCAAGCCGCATCGGCAGACCCTTCCGCAGGGAGCATGAAAACTTCACGCCGGGACTTCCTGAAAGCCGGTGGAATGCTAAGCGTGTCGTCACTGTTGGGCGCCGGAGCGCTGATGACCCAATCCGACAATGCTCAGGCCGCCACCGAATGGGCCGAGCACTTTCAGGGCAACTACCGCCTGATGACTCCGCAGGAGAAGGCCGAGGCCGCCGCCCGACTTGCGAGGCGTTACTCTTCGGAGTACGGGAAGAAGGTTACGGTGGATACCACCGAGGCTCAGCCGGGTGTCCTCATGGGCTACGCGCTTAATGTCAGGAAGTGCATCGGCTGTCGCCGTTGCGTCAAGGCGTGCGTCGCGGAAAACAACCAGACGCGTGGCGAAAATCCCGGGGAGCGCATCGAGTGGATTCAGGTGCTCCGGATGGAACGCGGCGGGTTCTCGAAAGAGAAGATGAACCAGGGTTACCCCGAAGGGCTGGGCATCCAGGTCGGCGGTAATGCCTACACCCCGGCCGGTCAAGTTCTCGAAGGACAGTATCACTACGAACCCAAGGCTGTTCCGGAAAAAGACGCCACCTACATGCCGATCGCCTGTATGCAATGCGAGAAACCGCCCTGCGTCAAGGTGTGCCCGGTGAGAACGACCTACCGCGAGGGCGATGGCCCGGTGGTGATCGACTACAACTGGTGCATCGGTTGTCGCATGTGCATGAGTGCCTGCCCCTACTGGGCGCGCCGTATCAACCTTACCAGCCCGGTCCTGCCCAAGGAAGAAATGAACCCGGTGACGCATTATCTGGGCAACCGGCCACGTATGCGGGGCGTCGTAGAGAAGTGCCACTGGTGCTTGCAGCGGACCCGCCAGGGCCGCTATCCGGCCTGTGTCGAGGTTTGCCCTGTGGGCGCGCGCAAGTTCGGTAACTTGCTCGATCCGGAAAGCGAGGTGAGCCTGATACTGGCCAGGAAGAATGTGTTCCGCCTGAAGGCCGAACTGAACACCTTTCCCAAGTTCTTTTATTTCTACGACTGAGGAGCCAGGCCGTGCAAAAACTAATGAGTTTCGCTCCCGATTACATTCGCTACATCATCAAAGGGGGCACGAAGTTCTATGCGTGGATGGGTTTTCTTGCATTCCTAAGCGCGATCGCCCTCTACGGCTTTTACCTGCAAAACACCGAGGGTCTGATCGTTACAGGCTTGACCAGCCAGATTCACGAGGGCCTCTACTTCGCCAATCTGGTGTTCCTGGTCGGCGTGGCGGCGGGGGCGGTGACCATCGTGTTCCCGGCCTACGTTTACCACCAC
>CAIYZZ010000178.1 GCA_903930805.1 uncultured Rhodocyclaceae bacterium
CTGCTACAACCGGAAGCACGCCGCGGCGAAACACTCGCCACACTGATGGCTCTGGGCATCGACCCAAAGCGCGTAGTGATCGAACTCACCGAAAATCAACCTTCCCACGTTGCTTCCAACTACACGATGCTGCGCGAGGCGGTGTGTCACTACCGATCATTGGGATTCCGCATCGCCATCGACGACCTGGGCGAGGGGTTTTCCAGTCTGCGGTTGTGGTCGGAATTGCAGCCGGAATTTGTCAAGATCGACATGCACTTCATTCAGGGTTGCGATAGCGATCCCATGAAAAGACAGTTCCTGCGCTCCATCCAGGAGATCGCCCGCAACGCCGGAAGCCAGGTCATCGCCGAGGGCATCGAAACCGCGGCGGAACTGGCGTGCGTGCGTCAGCTTGGTATCGCACACGGCCAGGGTTACTTTTTTGCCCGACCGACGGCATTACCATTAACTGAACTCGTGGGAGATGCCGCCACGGTGTTCAGGCATACGCAAACACCAGAAACCGCCATGAAGCGGCAGCAACTGACTGCAGCCAAGCTGTTGCGTACCGTGGTGCCGATTCGGCCAAGCGCGACGATCGAGGATGCCTATGCCATCTTCGATCGCGAGCCAGGCCTGCAAAGCCTGCCCGTTGTCGATAACGGCTTGCCCTGCGGCATTATCGGTCGCTACACCTTGATCGACCGTCTGGCGCGTCCATTCCGGCGGGAATTGTTCGGCCGCAAACCCTGTCATTTGTTCATGAATCCCGAGCCACTATTGGTCGAGAAGAGAACCACGCTGCAGGATCTGGCACGCCAGATCGCCGAGGCCGAGGCCTACCAACTGGCCGACGGCTTCATCATTGTCGAGAATGGGCGCTATCAGGGCATCGGCACTGGTCAGGAGTTGATGCGTGAGATCACGCGCATGCAGATTCAGGCTGCTCAGCACGCCAATGCGCTGACCGGATTACCCGGTAACGAACCCCTCAACAATGCCATCGACGAGCATCTGGAGCAGGATCACTCTTTCTGGGCGGCCTACTGTGATCTCGACCATTTCAAGCCATTCAACGATGTGTATGGCTTCGCCCGCGGCGACGATGCGATCCGCTTACTGGCACGCATACTGGCAGAGCAGGTCAACCCCGCAAAGGATTTTGTCGGCCACATTGGCGGCGATGATTTTCTCGTCCTGCTGCGCAGCCAGGACTGGGAGCAACGCTGCCAGCAGATTCTTGAGCAGTTCGGTAATGAGGCACGGGGACTGTTTGCGCCGGATGATTTGGCCGCTTCCGGCTACGCGGCCGAGGATCGGCACGGCAAGCGCATTTTTACGCCGTTGCTGAGCCTGTCTATCGGGGTCATTCACGTCGCCCCGGACCGGTTTTCGACCCACCACCAGGTTTCCTCGGCGGCGGCCACCGCTAAAAAGGAAGCAAAGAAGTTGGTTGGCAATAGCTTGTTCGTTGAGCGGCGCGCGACATAGGTCACGTCGGCAGCTGGCGCTTTCGGCAGGTGAAATGACGGGGACCTGTCAGTCGGATCGAGCCGTTGCTGCGTCGACCCATATCATCCCCAACGGATGCTGACGGCACCTAATGCCACCAGCAGTGCGCCTGCAATGCGCCAGCGGCCCATGCGCTCCTTGAGCAACCAGGTGCCAAGCAGAGCGGCAAAGATCACCGAGGTTTCTCGCAAGGCAGCAACGGCCGGGATCGAAGCAACGGTCATGGCCCACAGCACGATGCCATAGGAGCCCATGGTCAACACCGAGCCCAGCAGCGAGAACAACCAGCGACGTTGCAAATGGGTGAATGCAGCGCTGCCACGGCGCCAGAAGGCTACACCGAGAACCAGCCAGGCATTGAGGAAGAACAGCCAGAGCGTATAGGAAATCGCATTGCCCGACAGTCGCGCACCAACACCATCGATGATTGTGTACAAGGCAATGACGCCGGCAGTGGCAAAACCATAGCTCAAGCCGGGCTTGCTGACGCCGCCGCGCCGTATCCCGATCCAGACCGGCATCGCAATACCACAAGCCACCAGCGCAATCCCCAGCAGCAGGCCGGGGGTAGGCACATCCCCGGCCAGCGGGGCGGCCAGGGCGACCAGCACCGGAGCAGAGCCGCGCATTAACGGATAGGCAAGCGACAGATCGGCATGCTGGTAGGCACGCATTAGCAGCAGGTAGTAGCCGACATGGATGAATACGGTGGTCGCCAGCCACGGCCAACTTGCCCCTGCCGGCAGGGGCATCCAAGGTAGTGTGCAGGCCGCAACGAGGGCACCGGCGACCGACAGGCCGGTGTAGTCGAGAAAGCGATCGGCACTGGCCTTGACGACGAAATTCCAGCCGGCATGCATCAACGCCGACAGGAGCACCAGCAACGCGACCGGCGTGGTAATCACGCCGGCCAGGGTAGCGAGTAAGTCTTGATGTTGGTGAAACTCTTCATTGCCTCGAGTACGCCCTCCTTGTAACCAAGGCCTGAATCCTTGATACCACCGAATGGTGTCAGTTCGAGGCGATAGCCCGGTACCTCGCGCACATTGACGCTACCGACATGCAGCTCATTGACGCAGCGGGTAATAACGTCGAGACGGTTGGTACACAGGCCAGAGGAGAGGCCGAAGGCCGTGCCATTGACGATGGCGATGGCCTCGTCGAGCGTCTTGAAGCGGATCACCGGCGAGACCGGGCCAAAGGTTTCTTCCCTAACCACCGTCATCTCGGGCTGCACATGATCCAAAACAGTGGGCGCATAGAGCGCGCCGCGTCGCTCGTTGCCGAGCAGAAGCTTTGCGCCCCGGGCGACAGCCTCATTGACGCGGGCCTCAAATAGCTTGGCGGCTTCCTCATCGATAACCGTGCCCATATCCATGCTTTCGTCCGCCGGGTCGCCGTATCGCCAGCGCCGACTTTTTTCGACCAGTAGTTCGACGAAGCGGTCGGCCACCGCTTCATGCACCACCAGGCGCTTGACGGCTGTGCAGCGCTGACCCGCGTTTTTGTAGGAACCGGCGACGGCGAGATTCGTCGCCTCATCCAGATCGGCATCGTCCATGACGATCAGCGGATCGTTGCCGCCCAGTTCCAGCACGGTACGGCGATAGCCGATTTTCGCGGCGATGTACTTGCCGATGGGCGCGCCGCCGGTGAAGGTGACCAGATCGACATTGGGGTTGGTCAGCATTTCATCGGCAATCTCGGCTGGGTCGCCGGTGATGACCTGGAACATGGCGGGCGGCAGGCCGGCTTCGTAAAGGATATCGGCGAGCAGCAGCGCCGAGAACGGCACTTTTTCCGACGGTTTCAACACCATGCGGTTGTTGGTGGCGATGGCGGGCACGATCTTGTGCGCCACCTGGTTCATCGGGTGATTGAAGGGAGTGATAGCGGAGATGACGCCGAGCAGCGGATCGCGCTGGGTATAGACACGGCGTGCCCGGCCGTGCGGGGTGATGTCGCAGGAAAAGATCTGCCCATCATCGTCGAGCGCGGCATTGGCGCCAAACACCAGGACATCGCGCACACGACCAGCCTCATAGCGGCTGTCCTTCTTGCATAAACCGGCTTCGGCAGTGATCAGGTCGCTGATTTCCTCGGTGCGGGCGACCACGATGTCGGCAGCTTGCAAGAGGATGCGATGGCGCTCATAGCGCGACAGTTTTGGCTTGAAAGCGTGAGCAATATCGAAGGCGCGCCGCACATCCGCAACGGTGGCCTTAGGTACCGTGCCAATGCAACGCTGCGTGTAGGGATTGAAGACTTCGATACAGCGTTCACAGTCAATGCGTTCGCCGCCAATGCGAAGGTGTTCCTTGCGAAAGTTCATCTCTCTGCTCCTGATGAGTAATTCTCTTGTAACGGTTTGGTCATGGGACAGTCATCACGGTGAAACATCCATGGCAAAAAATGCGGACGTCACCAGTCACTGCCATGTATGGCTTGCCATTTTGCAGCTGAAATATTTCAGCTTTATGTAATGCCGATACAGGCAATGTCCGAGAACAGAACATGACCGTAGCCATCGAGATCCGCAATCTTTTCAAGTCGTTTCCATGCTGCAAGGCACTGGATGACGTCAGCTTGACTTTGCATGGCGGCGAGATGGTTGCCCTGATCGGGGCATCCGGGTCGGGCAAATCGACATTGTTGAGGCATATCTCGGGCTTCATCGCCGCAGATGACGGAGAGATTGCCGTACTTGGTCAACAAATACAGCAGGGCGGCAGGATTGCAAAAGACATTCGACGCCAGCGCGCCGAGATTGGGTTTGTCTTCCAGCAGTTCAATCTGGTCGGCCGCCTGCCTGTCATTACCAATGTACTGACTGGGCTGCTCTATCGGACGCGGCTGTGGCGCAGCCTGTTGATGCGCTTCTCTGTCGCCGAACGCCAGCAAGCCCTGGAAGCTCTCGTGGCCGTTGGCATCGAGCAGACGGCATGGCAGCGTGCAGCCACGCTTTCCGGGGGACAGCAGCAACGTGCCGCATTGGCGCGCTGCCTGGTGCAGGGCGCAAAAGTGATCCTGGCCGATGAACCGATTGCATCGCTCGATCCGGAATCAGCGCGCAATGTGATGGAACTGCTGGCCACGATGAACCGGGAACGCGGTTGCACAGTGGTGGTATCCCTGCATCAGGTCGAATACGCGATCAAGTATTGCACCCGCACGATAGCCCTGCATCGGGGACGACTGGTTTATGACGGTCCATCGGCAGCGCTCACCCCGCAATTGCTCGGTGAACTGTATGGCAGCGATGCCAAGGGGTTGTTCGGCACGATGCCCAACAGCCCAATGCTCAGGATGCCTTCACCACCCACACCTGCCATGTCACTGGCAGCCTGATTTCCCCCACTATCCCCAACACCTCAAGGAGAACTCATGTTCCGTTCGTTCAAATCAATCCTGGCTGCAGTAGTCATGACCTTAGCAAGCTCTGTGCAGGCGCAGGAAATCAAGGAACTCAATTTCGGCATCATCGCCACTGAAAAAGCCGGCGCTCTCAAGCAAATGTGGGAGCCCTTCCTTGACGACATGACCAAGGCCGTCGGCGTCAAGGTGAATGGTTTTTATGCGACTGACTACGCCGGCATCATCGAAGCCCAGCGCTTCAACAAGGTGCAGATCGCCTGGTACGGCAACAAGTCGGCGATTGATGCAGTCGATCGCGCCAGCGGCGAAGTCTTCGCCCAATTCATCGATCTCGATGGCACACCGGGTTACTACTCCTACCTGATCACCCATAAGGACAGCGGCATTACCTCGCTCGATCAGGTGCTGAAGAACGGCAAGGACTACACCTTCGGCATTGGCGATCCGCAATCCACTTCGGGCACCCTGGTCCCGAGCTACTACGTGTTCACCATGAACAACCTTGATCCAAAAACCCACTTCAAGGTCATGCGCCCATCGAACCATGAGGGCAACTTCCTCGCCGTTCTCAACAAGCAGGTCGATGTCGCCACCAGCAACAGTGAGATGACGCAAAAGATGAAAGAAAAGTCTCCCGAGAAACTTGAGCAGATCCGCATTCTCTGGACCTCGCCGCTGATCCCGCGTGATCCATTTGTCTGGCGCAAGGACTTGCCTGCCGACATGAAGAAAAAGATTCAGGACTTCATCGTCGGCTACGGCAAGGACGCGCGCGAAAAGGAAATTCTCAAGAACATGTATCGCCTCGCCGGATTCAAAGCCTCGACCGATGCGCAACTGCTGCCGATTCGTCAGCTCGAACTGTTCAAGGACCGCAAGAAGTATGAGAACGACACCAACATGAGCGAGGCTGACAAGAAGGCCAAGCTGGCCGAGATCGACGGCAAACTGGGCGATCTGGCCAAGCAAATGAAGTAACGCGCTGCTGCCGGGCGCGTGATAGCCATGCTGTCACGCGCCTGTCATTGGCCACTCACAAATATCATGAATAACACACCCAGTATTCGCGGCGTTCCCTTGCACCCGCCGCCTAGCCATCTATCCACCACCATCGCCTGGGGTGTCCTGTTCGTGATGCTGATCTGGTCGTGGGAGGGTGCTGACATGCGCCCGCTCGACCTGATCAAGTACTCCGGCAACATGAGCATATTTCTCAAGGAATTCTTTCCGCCCAACTTTCACGACTGGCGGATTTACCTCACAGAAATGGTAATCACGGTGCACATCGCGGTCTGGGGCACGGTCCTGGCCATCCTCTGCGCCATTCCCTGCGGCCTGCTCTCTTCTGAAAACCTGGTCCCCAGCTGGGTCTATCAACCGATGCGCCGCGTGATGGATGCCTGCCGCGCCATCAACGAGATGGTGTTCGCCATGCTGTTCATCGTCGCCGTCGGCCTCGGCCCGTTTGCCGGCGTGATGGCGCTGTGGGTTCATACCACCGGCGTGCTCGCCAAATTATTTGCCGAAGCCGTCGAGGCCATCGATCCGCGTCCCATGGAGGGCGTGCGCGCCACGGGGGCCAATGTCCTGGAGGAGATCCTGTACGGTGTGATCCCGCAGGTACTGCCGCTGTGGATTTCCTACTCGCTGTATCGCTTCGAATCCAACGTGCGCTCGGCCTCTGTCCTCGGCATCGTCGGTGCCGGTGGCATCGGCGTGATCCTGCACGAGGTCATCCGCGGTTTCGACTATGCCGAAACGGCGGCGGTACTGATCATCATCATCCTGTCTGTCACCCTCCTCGATCTTGTTTCCGCCCGTATTCGTAACTGGGCAATCTAATCCCCAAGCTCCCATGAAAAACATCCAACTCAACGACATTTCCTACCGCTGGCCGGTTCAACCCGTTGTTGTCGTCTGCATCGATGGCGGCGATCCCGCCTATATCGAACAGGGCATCAAGGATGGCATCATCCCCAACATCGCGCGTTTCATGCGCGATGGCTTTGCGGCCGTGGCCGCTGGCACGGTGCCGAGCTTCACCTGCCCCAACAACATGTCGCTGATCACCGGTTCGCCACCGGCCGTGCATGGCATTTCAGGCAACTATTACCTGAACGATGCCGGTGAGGCGGTGGTGATGACCGGCCCCGAGTTGCTGCGCAGCCGTACCATCCTGGCCGAATTCGCCGATGCCGGCGCACAGGTTGTCTCGATCACGGCCAAGGACAAGCTGCGCAAGCAACTCGGCAAGGATCTTGACCTGACACGCGGCAATATCAGCTTTTCGTCCGAGTTCGCCGATCGCTGTACGCTGGCCGAGAACGGCATCGAAAACGTGCTGGAACTGGTCGGCATGCCGCAACCGGACATGTATTCGATGGACTTGTCGCTGTTCGTCCTCGAGGCCGGCATCAAGCTGCTCGAGAGCGAACGCCCCGATCTGATGTTCCTCTCGCTGACCGATTTCATCCAGCACAAGCATGCGCCGGGTGATCCGGTGGCCAACGAGTTCTATCGGCGCATCGATGTTCAGTTTGGTCGCCTCGCCGCGCGAGGTGCTGTCGTTGCATTAACCGCCGACCACGGTATGAACGACAAATCGAAGGCGGACGGCACACCCAAGGTGATCTTCCTGCAGGACATCCTCGACCGCGAATTTGGCGTGGGCGATACCAAGGTGATCTGCCCGATTACCGATGCCTTCGTCAAACACCATGGTGCCCTGGGCGGATTCGTCCGCGTCTGGTGTCGTGGCGGCAAGGCGACCCCCAGTGCCATCATCGCCCTGATCAAGGATATGCCGGGCATCGCCATGGCGCTGACCAAGGATGAGGTTTGTCGTCAGTTCAGATTGCCGCCGGACCGTGAAGGGGATGTGGCCGTGATTGGTGATATCGGCACCGTGATTGGCGCAGCGGCGGCCGAGCATGACCTGTCGAACCTGGCGGATGCCCGTCTGCGCAGCCACGGTGCGGTGACCGAGGCGCGTGTACCCTTCATCGTGAGCCGTCCTGTCAGCGCCGACTATTTGCAGCGTGCCGCGAAGGGACTCGATAGCTACCAGATCTTTGAGTACGCCATCAATGGCGTCGCCTGAGATGAACATTCCCAAGCAAGGACGGCTGGCCATCTACGACGCCCCGAATGCGCCTTTCCGTCTTGAACCCTATGCGCTGGCTGCGCCTGCGGCAGGCGAGGTGCTGGTGAAGATTCGCATGTCGACAATCTGTCGTTCCGACATCCACTCCTATCAGGGGCACCGTCCGAATCCTTGTCCCGGCGTGCTGGGCCATGAAATCATCGGCGACATCGTGGCGCTCGGTAAGGGGGTAACGCAGGACATGCGTGGCGATGCGTTGGCGCCCGGCGATCGCGTGACCTGGAGTGAGTATTTCATCCCCGGCAGCAACTATTACACCGAAGTACTCGACTTGCCGCAGAAATCACGTGGCGTAGACAAATACGGCCACATGGCGGTAACGACGGCACCTCACCATCACGGCGGTTTTGGCGAGTATTGCTACATCCTCCCCCACTCGTGGATCCTGCGCCTGCCTGACGTACTGACCGACGAGGAGGCCACCCCGATCAATTGCGGCGTTGCCACCATGATTGCCGTTACCGAAGCGGCCAATCTGCGCATCGGCCAGACCGTGGTGGTACAAGGCCTCGGTTTGCTCGGCCTTTACGGTGCCGCCATCGCCAAAGCACGGGGGGCACGTGTGGTCATCGGCCTCGACACGGTAGCCGCGCGACGCGAGCTGGCTTACAAGTTCGGCGTCGATCTGGCGCTTGACCCAACCATGGATCGCGCTGCCTTGCTGCACGAGGTGCGCGCCTTGTGTCGCCCGGAAGGCCCGGATGCGGTAATCGAGGTCTGCGGTGCGCCTGAAGTGATCCCGCTGGGTATCGAAATGCTGCGTACCGGCGGCACCTACGTGCTCGGCGGCGTGGTCAATCCGCAGGCAATGGTCACGCTCGACGCCAACCTGCTGCTGAAAAAGCTGCTGACGCTTCGCGGCGTACACAACTATCACCCACGCAATCTCATCGAGGCGCTCGACTTTGTCGTCGCCAACCGGATGCGCTTCCCCTTTCACGATCTGGTCGATGGCAAGTATTCGCTCGATAACGTCGGCACGGCGATGGCCGATGCCGCTGCCCGTCGTGTCTTGCGTGCCGCCATCACACCCTGAAGATATTGGAAATGAACATGAATGACCCCATCCTTCTGACCCCGGGCCCCTTGACCACGACCACAACCACCAAGACCGCCATGCTGCGCGACTGGGGTTCGTGGGATGGCGCTTTCAATGCGCTGACAGCGTCGGTGTGCCACGACCTCGTCGATATCATTCACGGGGGCGACACGCATGTCTGCGTGCCACTGCAGGGGAGCGGCACCTTCGCCGTCGAAGCGGCACTGGGCACCCTGGTACCCAAGGGCGGCAAGGTACTGGTGCCGCATAACGGCGCCTACTGCCAGCGCATCGTGCGCATTCTCGGCTATCTCGGTCGCGAAGCCGTCGTCCTGCCATTTGGCGAAGACGCGCCGGCTGAACCCGCGCGTATCAGCCAGGTACTCGCGAGCAATCCCGCCATCAGTCACGTAGCACAAGTGCATTGCGAGACGGGCACCGGCATTCTCAACCCTCTGCCGGAAATCGCCCACGTCGTTGCCAGGCAAGGGCGTCGCCTGATTGTTGACGCCATGAGTTCCTATGGCGCCATCCCCATCGACTTGCAAAGCATGTCGATCGATGCCCTGGTCGCCGCTTCCGGCAAGTGTCTGGAAGGCGTACCGGGCATGGGTTTCGTTATCGCACGACGTACCGTTATTGAAGCTGCAGCCGGCAATTGTCATTCCCTGGCGATGGATCTGCATGACCAGTGGATCTACATGCAGAAGACCAGCCAATGGCGATTTACACCACCCACCCATGTCGTGGCAGCGCTGCGCAGTGCCATCGATCAGTTTCTTGCTGATGGCGGGCAGGCGGCACGCCTCGCCCGCTACAGTGAAAACTGTGCAACGCTGGTCAGCGCGATGCGCAAGCTGGGCATTCGAACTTTTCTGGATGACAGCGTGCAGGCACCGATAATCATCACCTTCCACTCACCACCGGATCAAGCCTACAACTTCCCCGAGTTCTATCGGCGGGTGCGTGAAAAGGGCTTCATCCTCTATCCAGGCAAGCTCACCGAAGTGGATACCTTCCGTGTGGGCTGTATCGGCGCCATCGGTGCCACCGAGATGCGTCGCGCGGTAGAGGCGATTGCCACAACACTCAGGGAGATGGGTGTCAAGCGGTTGGCAGTTAAATGAGCCTAAGTTGCCTGAATTGCCTGTACTTTCGGCATCAAGACCGCAATGGTGGCAGTTGCCACCGCTTTCCGCCAAGCTTTGCCGGGGAGGCCTCCCCAAAAGAAAACCACCACTGGAAATTCCCCGTGGTGAATAGCCATAACTGGTGCGGTGAGTACCGGGAGAACGTCGGGAGCAGACCCCTGCCGGAATACGCCCCGGAGTGAATCCTTGCAGTACGGCCACGAACTCACCACGAACTCAGTTTTTACCTGACGGCAAATGTTTTCCGAAAGTTCATCATGGCAAGCGTCTGCTTTACATCACCTGTGGCATTTGCGAGAGCAACGGATTTCCCGCGCAACTTTGCCTTGTTATTCAGCAAAAGCAGCATTCCACAGGCAGAACTATCGATGTAATGAACGCCCTCTAGATTGATCTCAATCTCGGCTGTTGTCTTGGCATCCAAGGCAACATTGATGGCACGGAAGAATTCTCGATTGGCGGAAAAATCAAAATGACCATGGAAGTTAAGTACTTGCTTGTCACCGCGAACTGACGATTCGATGTTCATCATCTTCCCTGAAACAGCGTTTGCAGACATAAGATTATTTCCATTAATGAACTGGGGCCAGACTAGGCGTTGTCCTTTACGTCGTCATTACTTGATCGTTACAAAACACCCCGCGCGACCCTGCCAGGGATCTGGCAGGAACTGTAACCACACTGCGATAGATGGCAATCTGGATAAATGGTATGTTCAACCCATGGAAAAAATTCTGGTTGCTAACCCCAAGGGTGGCGTGGGGAAAAGTACGCTGGCCACCAATCTCGCTGGCTGGCTGGCCAAAAGTGGCAAGCGCACGATGCTCGGCGATACGGATCGCCAGCAGTCTTCACGGGCATGGCTCAGTCTGAGATCTCCCGCCTTGCCGTACATCACGGCATGGGATATTCAGCCGGGCAAACCGGCGCGTCCACCCAAGGAGACCACCCATGTCGTGCTCGATAGCCCGGCAGGCCTGCATGGCAAGAGACTGGAGCAGTTGCTGCGCATGGCCAACCGCATCATCGTGCCCCTGCAACCGTCCTTGTTCGATATTTTCGCCACCCGCGTATTCATTGACGAATTGCTGGCCACCAAGCAGTATCGCAAGGAAGCCGTGCGTATCGCCGTGGTGGGCATGCGTGTCGATGCCCGTACGCGCTCGTCCGGCGAACTGGAACGCTTCCTCGAAGACACGGGATTGCCGGTCGTAGCCCACTTGCGCGATACGCAGAACTACGTCCAGGCGGCAGCGCATGGCATGTCGATCTTCGACCTGCCCGCCGCGCAAGGCGCGCATGACTGGGAGCAGTGGGCGCCGCTGCTGCGCTGGGTCGATCCTGTTTAGGCGGTAAACCGCCGTCCCGCCAGCGCCGACTTTTCACGATGGATCGCTGTCAGACCGTTTTCAAATAAGATCGGGATACATCGCCGCACGCAAAACCACCTGGGTACGGTGTTCGCGTTCACGCGTGGAAAACCAGAACAAACCACACTTCTTTATGGGCATGTCGGACTCTGCCCCGCCGATAAACATCGAGACCAAGCGACCAATGCTCGGTTGGTGACAGACGATCAACACCGCTTCGCTGCCCTCCGGCCAGTTTGCCACTGACAGCAGGTCAGTCGTATCGGCCCCCATGCCCAGCTTGCGTTCGACAGAGTAGACCAACTCAAGGAAATCGGCCGTCTGCCGGGTCCGCCGCGATGGTGCAACGTGAAGACGCGTGCTTTTTGGTAGCCTGGATTTCAGCCAGGCGGCCATGCTAGCTGCCTGCTTCTTGCCGTTCTCTGTCAGTTTTCGGTCAAGGTCGGGGATGCCGCTCGCGGATTTTTCGGCTTCGGCGTGACGCCAGAGGATGAGTTCCATGGGTGGGTTTCCGCTACACGCGTATCAACCGCGCCGCTGGCAGGCTGGCCGAAAATGTGCTGCCGCGCCCAACCTCCGACCGAATCAGCAGGGTGCCCTGATGCCGTGCCAGGACATGCTTGACGATGGCCAGGCCAAGTCCGGTGCCACCGCTGGCGGCTGAACGGCCCTTGTCAACACGATAAAAACGCTCGGACAATCGCGGCACATGTTCTGGCGGAATGCCGATGCCCGTATCGGTAACAGCGAAGGTCGGGCTGCCGTCTGCGTCGGACCAGGACAGGGTAATGCTGCCTCCGGCAGGGGTATAGCGCACGGCATTCGAGACCAGATTACCGAAAGCGCTTCTCAGTTCGTCGGGGCTGCCTTGTACCCAGAACGGGGCAATCTCGCCAAGCTCGATCGCATGGCGACCGCTGGACAGGGCAAGCGATTCGATGAGCAGCGACTGCATCAGGGCCGGCACATTGACGCGTTCCTCCCGCGGTGGCGTGGCGGCATTTTCCAGGCGGGAGAGGGTCAGCAGATCTTCGACCAGTCGATTCATGCGCTGGGCTTGTTCGTTCATCAGGACGAGAAAACCACGGGTCGCCTCTGCCGGCGGCGCATGATCGCTGGTGATCTGCTCGAGAAAACCGGAAATCACCGTCAATGGTGTGCGCAGTTCGTGCGACACGTTGGCGATGAAGTCGCGCCGGATGGTTTCGGCACGAGCGATCTCAGTGATGTCACGAGCGAGCAGCAGCCCGCCGGCGTCACCAAACGAGAGTAGCGAGATGGACAAGACGCATCTTGGTTGCTCGCCATTCAGCGCCAGTACCAGCGGGGCACTTTGCCGACCGGCACGAAAATCCGTCAGATACTCGATAAACTGGCTATGCCGGATCAATTGCTCGATCAGGGTGCCGGCATCGCGCTGCGCGTCGAGGCCAAACTGCCGGCAAGCGGTGGCATTCAGCCATTCGATGTGATCGTTACCATCGAGCAGGATGATGCCATCCGGCAAGGTCTGCACCATCAGGCGAAAACGGTCACGACTGGATGCCAGGGCAATGCGCTCGATGTGATCTTCCTTGCGCAGCCGTTGCAGCCGCGTGAAGATGTCACGCCAGGCGCCAATGCCATCCGGCGAATTGCGAACCTCCGGTTGGTTGAGCCAGATACGCAACTGGCGACGCTGCCGCAACTGCACCACCAGCAGAATGAACGGCACGCAGACGAGGAGCAGCAGCACCAGCATCACAAGCGTGCCAATGCCGAATTGCATCATTCAGTCTTGCCCGAAAGTTTGTAGCCGATCCCGCGAATCGTCTGGATCATGGCTTCCCCCTCGCTGCCGAGTGCGGCACGCAGGCGGCGAATATAGACATCGATGGTGCGATCTTCGAGAAAGCGATGGTCGCCACGCAGGGCGTTCAGCAACTGGTCGCGCGTCAACGCGCGCTCGGGGTTGTGCATCAGGTACTGCAGCAGATCGAATTCCGACGGCCCGAGCGTAATCGTACGACCGGCGCAGGTCACCGTGTGGGAAGCCGGATCGAGGCACAGCGGGCCGATGCTAACCGCATCGCCCGCCAGATGCGGCGCCCGCCGCCGCAGCACGGCGCGAATGCGGGCGACCAGTTCCAGCGGCGAGAACGGTTTGGTGACGTAGTCATCCGCACCAAGATTCAAGCCTTGAATGCGGTCTTGTTCTTCACCACGCGCGGTAACCATGATGATGGGCAGTTCGCGCGTTCGCGGCTCGGCGCGCAAGCGCTTCGCCAATGCGATACCTGACATGCCAGGCAGCATCAGGTCGAGCAACACCGCAGCTGGCAGTTTTCCATGAATTTCCTTGAGCGCATCTTCTGCACTCCCAACAACGACAGGATCGATACCCGCCTGCAGCAGCGAGTAACGCAACAACTCCTGAATTGCCGGCTCATCCTCCACCACGAGTACGCTGGGGAGCGGGTTACTCATTCGCCTGCACCTCGCGCTCCAGCGCATCGAGGCCGATATGGCGCACATCGCGGCCCATGGTGATGTAAATAACATCCTCGGCGATATTTTTGCTGTGGTCGCCGATGCGCTCGATCGATTTGGCGATGAAGATGACATCCAGCGCCGTGGTGATGGTGCGCGGATCTTCCATCATGAAGGTAATCATCTGACGCACGATGGCACGGAAGTTCTGGTCGATCTCCTTGTCCTGGCGCACGATGCGTGCCGCCATGGCGGTGTCGCCGCGCACAAAGGCATCGAGAACATCGTGCAACATGGCGGCCGTCTGGTTGCCCATGGCTCGGATATGCATGGTCTGCATCAGGCACTGGCTCATGCCGCGTTCCAGGATATTGCGCGTCACCTTGGCAATCTTCTTCGCCTCGTCGCCGATACGCTCGAGGTCGGTCACGGTTTTGCCCACGGCCAGAACCATGCGCAGGTCGCCAGCGGCCGGCTGCCGTTTTGCGATGAGCTGTGAGCAATCACTGTCGATAGCGATTTCCATTTCGTCCACGCCGGCATCCCGGGCAATGATGGTTTCGAGCAGGTCACGATCGCCCTCGATAAATGCGGTTAGCGCGGCACGTACCTGCTCCTCGACCAAGCCCCCCATCCGCGTGACGTGTGCACGCAAGGCGTCGAGATCGTTGTCGAATTGTTTTGAAAGGTGTTCGCTCATGATGACTCCTTATCCGAAGCGGCCGGTGATGTAGTCCTCGGTACGCTTATCCTTGGGTTTGATGAAGATCTCGTCGGTAACACCGAATTCGACCATTTCGCCAAGATACATGTAGGCGGTGTAATCGGAAACCCGGGCGGCCTGCTGCATGTTGTGGGTAACGATGAGGATGGTCACCTTCTGCTTCAATTCGTGGATCAATTCCTCGATGCTGGCGGTGGCGATGGGGTCCAGTGCCGAGGTCGGTTCGTCGAACAGGAGGATCTCAGGGTCGGTGGCCAGGGCGCGGGCGATGCACAGGCGCTGCTGCTGGCCGCCGGAAAGCGCGAAGGCCATGTCATTCAGTCGGTGCTTGACCTCATCCCACAGCGCGGCGTTGGTCAGCGCTTCCTCGCACTTGTCGTCGAGGATGGATCGCTTGGTGACACCACGCACGCGCTGGCCGTAAATCACGTTTTCGTAGATCGACTTGGGAAAAGGGTTGGGCTTCTGGAACACCATCGACAAACGCATGCGCACCTCGATCGGGTCGACGCGCGGATCGAGCAGATTGGTGTTGTCCGGATGCAGGATCAATTCACCTTCGTAGCGCGTGCCTGCATACAAGTCGTGCATGCGGTTGAAGGAACGCAGCAACGTACTCTTGCCGCAACCCGAGGGGCCAATCAGTGCCGTCACCCGGTTTTCGGCGAGTGACAGATTGATATTCTTCAGGGCATGGAAGTTGCCGTAGTAGAAGTTGAAATCGCGCGTCTCGGCCTTGATTGCCTGCGGTGATGGGGGTGTCTTTTCGATGCTCATTGAGTTCACCATTTGATGTTCTTGCGCAGCCGATAGCGCAGCCAGATGGCAAAGCCATTCATGGCCAACGTCATGGCGACGAGGATCGCGCCGGCGGCGGCAGCGTTATGCTGGAAGGCCGCCTCGGGGCGCGAGGTCCAGTTGAAGATCTGAATCGGCATCACCGTGAAGGGTGCCGAGAGCCATTCAAAGCTGAGGTAGGGCGCGACATCCGTTATCGGCGGCGGCGGCAGGAAGGCGATGAAGGTCAGCGCGCCGATGGTGATGATGGGCGCCGTTTCGCCGATGGCGCGCGACATGCCGATGATGATGCCGGTCAAGATGCCGGGTAGAGAGTAGGGCACGATGTGGTGCTTCACTGTCTGCCATTTGGTGGCACCCAGCGCATAAGCCCCTTCGCGAATCATCTGCGGGATGGAACGGATCGCTTCGCGCGTGGCCACGATCACCATCGGCAGGATCAGCAAGGCCAGCGTCAAACCGGCAGTGCGGATACTCTGTCCAAGATTGAATGTGTACACGAACAGCCCCAGTGCCAGCAGGCCGTAGATGATCGAGGGCACGCCAGCCAGGTTGTTGATGTTGATCTCGATGATGTCGGTGATCCAGTGCTTGGGGGCGTATTCCTCGAGCCAGATACCGGCGGCGACGCCGAGCGGCACCGCCACTGCGGCCGTGGTAAACATCACCAGCACGCTGCCGACCCAGGCCGAAAGGATGCCAGCCTTCGCCGCGTGCCGCGAAGGGAAGTTGGTGAAAAACTCGGGATGAAAGCGTTCCCAGCCATCGATCAGCATGTCAACAAACAGGGTGGCGATGGTCATCAGACCCAGCGCCAGCGCCAGAATGCCAAGCAGACCGAACAGCAGATCCCAACGCTTGCGACGGGCAATGTTGGCACGGATGGCGGCAACTTCACCGGAGGTTTTGACACTCATTTCAGTACCTCTCGCGGTAAGTGCGCTGCAGCCAGAAGCCGATGATATTGAACACCAGCGTAAATAGCATCAGGGTTAGACCAGCAGCGAAGATGGTCTGATAGCCGGTCGAGCCATGCGGCAGGTCGCCCAGTGCCACCTGCACGATGAAGGCAGTGATGGTGGCGGCCGGTTCGCGCGGGTCCCAGGTCAGGTTGGGTTGCATGCCGGCGGCAATGGCCAGGATCATGGTCTCGCCTACCGCACGGGCGATGCCGAGGATGTAGGCGGCAGCGATGCCCGAGATGGCCGCCGGGAAAACCACGCGCACGGCGGTTTGCAGACGCGTGGCACCCATCGCATACGAGCCTTCGCGCATCGCCATCGGCACAGCACGCATCGCGTCTTCCGAGATCGAGCTGATGATCGGGGTGATCATGATGCCCATCACGATGCCGGGGGAGAGCAGGTTGAAGCCCTGCAATTCAGGCATCAGCTTTTGCAATAGTGGCGTGACGAAGAGCAGCGCGAAGTAGCCGAAGACCACGGTCGGCATACCGGAGAGCAACTCCAGAATCGGCTTGGCAATCTCGCGGTTGCGCGGCGTGGCAAATTCCGACAGGTAGATGGCGATGGTGGTGCCGAGGGGAATGGCAACCCCGAGGGCGACCAGTGAACTGACGGCGGTGCCGGAGAGCAGCACCATGATGCCGAAATGCGCGTCGTCGAACAGCGGCGTCCATTGCGTGTCGGTCAGGAAATCGATGATCGATACTTGGCGGAAAAACACGACCGATTCGGAAACCAGGATGTAAACGATGCCGAGCGTAATGAACACCGAGGCGGCAGCGGCGGCAAACAGGATCGCCTCGATGATGCGTTCCTTGACATGGCGGCTGGCGCGTTTGGCCAGCCGCTCGCTGACCAGCGCGGTCATTCCCTGGCTTCGAGTTTCATCAGTTGCTCGATGGTCAGGCCCACCTTGTTTTCACCGCCGAACTTGGTACCCTTGACGCGCTTGGCAAAATGATCGAGGTTGTAGGCATAGGCCTTAGCCGGTAACGGGACAAGCTTGACTTCCTTGGCCAGTTTTTCGCACTCCTTCATGTAGAACTCGACGAACTCTTTTACCTCGGGCTTGTCGGCTGATTTAGCATTCACATAGATGAAGATGGGACGCGCCAGCGGCTGGTAGGTGCCGTTTATCACCGTTTCCAGCGAAGGGGCAACGGCGGGCTTGCCGTCCTTTTCGATAATCGGCACGGCCTTCAGCTTGTCGCGATTTTCCTCGTAGTAGGAATAGCCGAAGAAGGCCAGCGCACCGACATCGCGCGCCACACCCTGCACCAAGACATTGTCGTCTTCGCTGGCAGTAAAGTCGCCGCGGCTCGACTTTGCCTTGCCGTTGATAGCTTCGGTAAAGTAATCGAAGGTACCCGAATCGGCACCGGCACCGAACAGCTTCAGCGGACGATCCGGCCAGGCGGGGTTAACCTGCTTCCAGGTGATGATCTTGCCTTGAGCCGCGGGTTCCCACATGGCTTTCAGTTCGGCCACGGTCAGCGACTTGATCCAGTCGTTTTTGGGATTGATCGTGACCGTCAGCGCATCGTAGGACACCGGCAGTTCTATGTATTCGATGCCTGCCGCCTTGCAGTCATCCATTTCCTTTTTCAGGATCGGGCGCGAGGCGTCAGAAATGTCGGTTTCGCCGCGACAGAATTTCTTGAAGCCGCCGCCGGTACCGGAAATGCCCACCGTCACCTTGATGGCGTTCTTCTTGGACTTCTGGAATTCCTCGGCGACGGCTTCGGAGATCGGATACACGGTGGATGATCCATCCAGCTTGACGATCTGGGCCTGTGCGGCCGTGGCGACGAAGGCAGTGGCAAACGTGGCAATGGCGGCGAATGCGGTAGTACGTGCAAAGTTCATGGGAGGTCTCCTGTGAATAATGCAGCGCATTCTGCCGGCCGATTGTTACAAGACCGTGACAGTTCCTCCAGCGTCAGTCTGGAGTGAGTGTGCGCACACCTTGTGGCGTCGCCAGCAGCAGCACATCGGCACCACGGCAGGCAAACAGTCCATTCGTGACAACACCGACGATGGCATTAAGCCTGGTTTCAAAGTCGGCCGGATCGGCGATCTGCAATCCATGCACATCGAGAATGATGTTGCCGTTGTCCGTGACGAAGCCTTCACGCAGTTTCGGTTGGCCACCCAACTTGACGATTTCACGCGCAACATAGGCGCGCGCCATCGGGATCACCTCGACCGGCAAGGGAAATTTACCCATGGTGCTGACGAGCTTGCTCTCGTCGCAGACGCAGACGAATTTGTCGGCAACAGCTGCGACAATTTTTTCACGCGTCAGCGCGCCACCACCGCCCTTCAGCATGGCCAGTTGATGCGTGATCTCGTCGGCACCGTCGACATAGACGGGCATGCTGCTCACTTCATTCAGATCGAGCACCTTGATACCGTGGCCTTCGAGGCGTTTCTTCGTCGCCTCGGAGCTGGCAACGGTGGCACCAATACGGCCCTTGATCGCGGCCAGAGCATCGATGAAAAAGTTGGCGGTCGAGCCGGTACCAACGCCGATGATGCTGCCGGCAGGTGCTTGCGCTGCGACATAATCCACCGCAGCTTTGGCAACGGCCTGCTTCAGTTCGTCCTGGGTCATGCTCATAAAACTACCTCCTTGAAAAAAAGACGCCCGGTCGAGCCGAGCTTGTGGTGTTGGGGTGAAGTATACCGCCGTCCCGCCAGCGCCGACTTTCTCGCTTGACTGAATCCGCACCGACAAACCGGCCAGCTACATCAATAAGCTTGAATGCTCAGGCGCGTGTCGCATCGACACTAATTCAGGTGCGGCATCTGCATGTCCATCAGGATCAACGCGTAGCGGATGCGTTGGCCAGGTCCACGGCTTGCACCTCCTCGAGTGGCTTACCTGACTTCGCAGTCCACTGTTTTGGGTTTGCTGCCGGCCGACGAATTCGAATTGGGTGCGACGGAAGACGAGAAGGCCGGAGGCGGACTGAACTGGATACCCGGATTGACGGGGACGACCACGGGCGGTCTGATGATGCTGGCCGTATAGCCAAACTGGCCGGCGCTGAAGTTCAGCGATCCGCCCTTGTTGGTCAGGTTGATGATGCCGTCGATCACATGGACATACAGCCCGGCGGCGAGACCACCGCCGCCCGGCGTCGGTGGCGTGATCTGCGCCAGCAACAGTGGTGGCAGCGTGTCCGCAGTCAGATAACCGATTGGCACATCGGTCACTGTGATCAGCGCGGTATCGGCCAGCGCAAACAACGGCAGCGGTGCATCGAGAAGCGCAAAAGTCGGCACTGGCAAGTCGGCACTGGCGACCGCAGCCTCAGTCTGATCGGGTGGAACGTACTCGGCAATGAAACTTGTGCCGCGGATGCCAATGGTGGCCGTCTCCGTCTGCAAGCGATAGGCATCCTGATTGCCGCGCTTGCCGATCAGGCCGGTCACCGAGCGCAACGCGCCTTTCAACAGACCGAACACGACATTGTCGCTCTTCGGTTCGGCCTGGGCGAAGACATAGGACTCCACCTTCAACTGCGTATTTGGCCGCAACACAATCTCGCCGGTATCGGTGAACTTCACCCGGGCGTAGGTTTTTTCCTCAGTCACCAAAGTATCACCCTGGTTCACCAATGAACCGGTCGAGAGTACGCGTTTGCCGCCGTCGCCCTGAATGGCGAACAGCGGCCCGGAGACATTGATCACCTGGCCCGCACTCTGCGCCTGCGCCCAGCCGGCACAGAACAGCAGCAGGACCAGGAGCAGCCTAGTTGCAATAGAGTTTTCTGACGGGTTCATCTTTTTTAGCCCCGGAATCTTTCGCGACGACGGTCTTGTCATCCTTATTCTCGTCTTCCTTGTCCTCTTTCGGCCTCACGCCCGACGGCTGGCCGGCGGCGTCGGAAGACGATGATGACGAGCCACCAGTGCTGCCACCGGATCCACTTGAGGTTTTATCTCCACCGCCTATGCTACTTCCCCCGGATCCCGTGAGGTCGCTCGGCTTGGTCGAGGTGATGATGGTGGTATCCACAATGGTCTGCTGCGCCAGATTGACTCCCGTCACTATCACGTCGAGTTCTTTCTGCAGTGTTGGCGAACTGCAGCCAGGCAGCGTCGGGTCAGTCACGCAGGTGGCCAATGGGGGCAACACGGCGGAACAGCCAGCGGCAGCGGGGTTGGCTATGCAGGTGGCCAAGGTGGGCAACACAACGGAACAGCCCGCAGCAGTGGGGTTGGTCACGCAGGTGTCCAGGGGTGGCAAGACTACACTGCAGCCAGGCAGCGTCGGGGTGGTCACACAGGTGGCCAAGGTGGGCAAAACAGTGGAACAGCCCGTAGCAGTGGGGTTGGTTACGCAGGTGCTCAGTGATGGCAAGACTACACTGCAGCCAGGCAGCGTCGGGGTGGTCACGCAGGTAGCCAATGGGGGCAACACGGCAGAGCAGCCAGTGGCGGCGGGGTTGGTCACGCAGGTGCCTAGGGATGGCAAGACCACACTGCAGCCAGGCAGCGTCGGGGTGGTCACGCAGGTAGCCAATGGGGGCAAC
>CAIYZZ010000179.1 GCA_903930805.1 uncultured Rhodocyclaceae bacterium
GGGCGCTGGTACTGGCTCAGGCGGAGGCTATCGCGGCGGCGGTACGGGCGGGAAGATAAAACCGTCAAACCAGCCCGTTCATTAACTGTACTTGTACCGTCTCGCCAGCGCCGACTTTTTCCCGATCGGGTTCGAGCACGATGAAGCAGTCGGCCTTAGCCATCGAACTGAGAATTCCCGAGCCTTGCATGCCAGTTGGTCGCACACACCACTCCCCATTTTCCTGAAACAGCATGCCGCGCTGGAACTCGGTGCGGCCCTTGCCATTTTTCATCGGTTCGACGCAGCGCGCAGATAACGTCGGGAGTGGCGCGACAGGGCTGACCCCAGCCAGTTTGAGAAGTGCCGGGCGGACGAACTGGTAGAACGTCACCATCACTGCTACCGGGTTGCCGGGCAGACCGAAGAGCCAGGCACCGGGTTTTTCCGCCCCATCGGGTTGAATGCGGCCAAAGGCCATCGGACGGCCGGGCTTCATGGCGATCTTCCAGAATGCGACCTCACCCAGTTGCTGCATCAATTGCTTGATGAAGTCGGCTTCACCCACCGAAACACCGCCGCTGGTGATGATGGCGTCGGCGCAGCCGGAGGCTTCCCGAAATGCTGCTTCCAGTGAGGCTGGATTGTCTTTCACCACGCCCATGTCGATGACTTCGCAACCCAACCGGGTGAGCATCCCCCACAGTGTGTAACGGTTGCTGTCGTATACCTCACCGGGGTACAGCGGTGTGCCGATGGAACACAACTCGTCACCCGTCGAAAACAGGGCGACACGCACGCGGCGGCGCACCGAGACCTCTGCGATACCGAGCGAGGCGATTATGCCCAGTTCGGCTGGACGTAATTTTTTACCGGCGGGAATAGCCGGACTGCCGGTGCGCAGATCTTCGCCGGCAAGACGGACGTTTTGCTCGCGACGCTGGCCGGGAGGGATGATGACGGTGTCCCCCTCGACACGGACAAGCTCCTGAATCACGACGGTATCGATATCCGGAGGCAAAACTGCGCCAGTCATGATGCGCGCCGTCTCGCCAGCGCCGACTTTTCCCTCCAGGGCGCGTCCGGCGAAGGCTGTGCCGATGTTCTTCAGACGGGTCTCGCCGGTTGGGGCAAGATCCTCATGGCGGACCGCCCAGCCATCCATGGCCGAATTGTCATGCGCCGGCACATCAACCGGGGAGATCACATCTTCGACCAAGACGCGATCCAGCGCCTGGCGTACGAAAACCCGCTCGTGGCCGCTGACGGGCGACAGCGTGTCGAGCATGAGTTGGCGGGCTCGCTCGACGGAAAGCGAGTTGGGATCGTAATCGTCAAGGCAGGTGAAATTGAGTGAGGTCATGGCGAGATTCTATCCGCCTGCGATGGGCGGCCAGATAGCCAGGGTTTCGCCGTCTTTCAGCATGCGCGTGCCCCGTTCCGCCGGTGGCACGAAACTGCCATCGACCAGCACGAGGTGGCAGGACTTCAGCGGCAGGCCGAAACGCTCGATCACCTGAAGAATCGTGGCGCCCTCATCCAGTTCGAGGAGGAGGGCGTTGCTCTGCTTCGCCTCCGGCGGCAGGTAGTCCTGCAACATCGCAAACAGCTTGAAACTAATATTCACGAGGCCCTCTGGTAGCCGTCATGCCGCTTTTTGAGCAGTCGCCAGATAGGCCGCCATGAAGGATGTCGGATCGGCCAGCAGGCGTTCCTTCCAGATGCCCAGTGGTGTGCGTGTCTGGATCAGGCCGCGCAACACGCCGATGTGATCGGTCCAGCCGATGCTGGTGGCGCCGATCAGCACGTCTTCCTTGAATTGGAGCGAAAGGTAGCGATAGTTGGCTTCGTCGACCAGTTCGACGCCAATACCACCCTTTGCGCTTTCTTCACCCTGCCATTGACCGAAAGAACTCGAGATGAGGCCCAGCGTATCGAGCACGTTGATGGCGAGACTGCCAACGAAGTCGGTTTCGCCACCGGCCATATTGATCGCAGCGATACGGGCCTGCTCGACGGCATTGGGTTGAATGGCGTTGATTTCGGCCTTGCCCGTGATGCAGTCGCGCGCCTGCGCCACATCACCGGCGGCGAAGATGTTGGGCAGGTTGGTACGCATATGCGCATCGACGACGATGCCGCTTTCGATGGCGATTCCGCTGCCGGCCAGAAAATCAATGCCCGGCTTGACCCCGACGACGCTCAGGTAAAGATCCGCCGGCAGGGTTTCGCCCGTCGTCAGCGTTACCTTCAAGGCATTACCGTCCGGTTCGATCTTAGCCGTCTGGGTCTTGCCCATCACGTGGACCCCATGCTCGGCGCACCAGCGCCCGATCATTTCGCTGGCTTTGGGCGGCATCATGCGCGACACCATGCGGCCACTGCGGATCAGGACGGTCAGGTCGGCGCCACGCGACATCAGGCCCTGGATGATGATGCAGCCGACGAAGCCCGCACCCATTTGTACCACGCGCGTACCGGGACGCAACGAGGCAACGATGGCGCGCGCATCGGCCAGCGTCCAGCAGGTGTGCACACCCGGCAGGTCGATACCGGGCACCTTCTCGCGACTGGGCACCGAGCCCGTCGCGATCAGCAGGCGGTCGTAGGGCAGGGTGCGTCCGTCGGCCAGGCGCACCGTACCGGCAGCAGGATCGACGGCTGCGGCACGCGCCTTTTCGATGTCGATGCGCAAGCCACGGTAGTGATCCGGATCGAGGCGCAGGTGCGTACCTTCTTCGCCGATCCGCTGCGACAGCAGGTAGGGGATGGCCA
>CAIYZZ010000180.1 GCA_903930805.1 uncultured Rhodocyclaceae bacterium
GAAGTCCTCTGGCAAGGTGGCGTGTGTCGCGTCATCCGCGTCGAGGGTGGTGAAGGCATGGCCTTCCCCGGCTTCTGCCGCGTCGTCTGGCGTGACCATGTGCAGGAAATGTCTGAGCTTGCAGTGCCGGAGCGCCGTCATCTGCTCGACATCGTTGCCGCTACCGAAACCGCCGTGCGCAAACTGATGCGCCCGGACAAAATCAATCTCGCCAGCCTCGGCAATGTCGTGCCGCATTTGCATTGGCACGTCATTCCGCGCTGGGCCGATGACAGCCACTTTCCCGCGCCGATCTGGGCCGCAGCTGCACGCCCGGTGCCCTCGCGCCCCCAGCCGACCACCGCAGCCCTGATTGACGCACTTGTTGCAGAACTGGAAGCACGCCCATGAAACCTGAACTCCCGCCCACCAGTACCGAACAGCCCCCGCTGTTTATCGACATCGAGCAATGTCGCGCCTGGCAACAGGCGCTACCGCTCTCGAACCCCATCCAGGCGCAGGCACAACTCCTGCGCCAGTTACACTTGCTCAACCGCTTCACCCTTGCCGGTGACACGCGACTGATGATGCTCGAAACACTACGCGAGTCGATCCATTTCGTGCAGGCCGAAGGTGCGAAAAAATTTTCCGGCAAGCCGCTACCGCTAGCCCCGCCGGAGCAGGCTGCGATCGACACCGTGCACAGCCTGTGGCAGGCCCTGACGACCGGCTACCTGCGCTGTCTCGAAACCAACTTGGCCAGCGCTGACAATCTCAAACCTCAGGCCGCCATGATCTGCCAACGCGCGCTGGCGGCATTGACCGAGGATCATACCGATCTATTGCGTGCCGGCTACCACCCCGACGAGACCCACTGGCGCCATGCCCATACGATCTATGCCAGTGCCGAGCAACTTGCCGCGACGGCAACGCCTGTCGCGGACGGCATGCGCGCCAGCCAACCGATCACACCCACAGCCGCTTATGCCGAGTTGACACTCCTGCAGACCGCGAACCTCCACGAACTGACGCCGCGCCAGCAAGGCTGGGTCGTGCGCTGGGCTCGCCGCTGGGCCGGCAAGGTGAGCATCCTGGCCGCGCCGCCGCCGGAATCTCCCGCGTTACCACTCTGCGTAGACCTGGAAAGTAGTGCGCCGGCAGGATTCAAGCGCCTGTCCGGCACGGGTGCGCGCTGGCTCGATACTACCGAGTTGCGCATCAGCCTGAAAAAGCGTCTGACCCTGCTGGCTAGGGGCGCACCAGAAGACACCCCCGCCAAACTCGGCCTCGGCGAAGACTGCACGCAACCGGTCTGCGGCGAAGTACTGCGTCGCATTTATCCACGCTGGGTCAAGGGTGGCGTCCTGCGGCGGCTCGAACGCCACCCGATGAGCGGTGCCAGCCGCTTCGTCGCAGGTGTCGATGCCATCCACTACTACCTGTCCGGTCGTCAGGCCTTCAAACCACCGGGCAGCACCAGCAGCGAAGACATGCGCCGCCAGCGTGAAGAGTTGGCCACCTTCGATCGCATTGCCGTCCGTTTCGAAGAAGAATATAGCCGCAATCACGGTTACCAACTGGAGAACTGGGAAGTCATCGAAGACTGGGGCATGCTCGATCAGTCGAATGGCGGCCTGCGCCTGGTACGCCCATTGAAACAGAATGGCGGACGTCTCGGCATCGGCCAGTTGGTTGCCGTGCAACCCGCCGGCACCAACGGTCTCCTGCTCGGTGTGGTGCGCTGGGCGCAGGTGAGCGGCGACAACCTGGTTGCCGGTGTTCAGCTTTTCCCTGGCAAGGCGCTCCCCGTGGCAATCCGCAGCACCGGCGTCATGGCGACAAAAGAACCCTACCGGCCAGGTTTTCTGCTGCCGCCGCTCGCTGCACTCGATCTGCCCGCCAGCACCGTGCTGCCACCCGGCAGCTTCAAGCCAAGCCGCATCATGGAAGCCTGGACGGCCAAGGGGAGTTATCGGATCAAGCTCAAGGACATGCTTGATCGTGGTGCCGACTTCGAGCGAGTCACCTGCGAGGAAATGCCGCCGCAGTAAAAAGTTTTTAGCGTACCGCACAGCCTAACTTGCCGGTTCGTCAGCCCCCAGCGGTTCAAACCACTGCAGTTGCTGCTTCAGTATGGCAACGGTTGCCTCGGATGCGTCATTTTGCCGGGCGACGATGCGGCGTGCCATTTCTTCCGGCGCGACTTGCAGGGCGATGATGGCGAAGGGCACGTCCAACCGCGTCGCCAATGCACGAAATTCATCGCGCTCGGCACGTTTGAGGAAAGCCGCATCAACGATGACCGACCAGCCTGCAGTCACTGCTGTCTCAGCCAGTACGGCGAGTTGCGCGTAGGTACATGCAGTGGCTTCCGACGTGTAGATCGAGCCGTCGCTTGCAGCTTCGGGCACCAGGCCGAACAGGCGCTTGCGCTCCACATCCGAGCGGATGCGCACCGTATCCAGAAAGTCGGCGCTGGCGAGACGGCAACTGCTTGCATACGTCTTGCCGCTGCCGGAAGGGCCGCAGGTAATCGTCAAGCTTGGCGACGCTGGCGCAGTGAGCTGTACGGCGAACGCGAGATACCCTGCCGCCTCAGCAGCATCACTGCGGATCGCCGCCACCTTGGCACGCACCATGGCGCGGTAGACGAGGTAGAAGCGCAGCACAGCGAGCGCAGCGAAATCGCCGCTATACATCAGCCACTCGCTGAGCAGCCAGGTCGCCAGCCCCGGCTGGCGGTGGTCGAGCAGGTCGAGCAGCGTGAAGGCGATTTCGCTGGCGACGTCGATGTAGCGGAAGCCCTCGTTGAACTCGATGCCGTCGAAAGGTACGACACGCCCCTCGAGCAGGACGAGATTACCCAAGTGCAGATCGCCATGTCCTTCGCGTATGCGGCCCGCCGCCTGCCGTGCGGCAAAGGTTGATTCTCTGGCGGAAAATTCCTGGCGCGTCCAACCTTCCAGCGCCGCGAGGCGTGCCTGATCTGCGGGCAGCAGCTTGAACAATTCATCGAAGTTTTCCAGCGCATCGGCCAAGACCGTCTGGGGTGCGCCATAAAAAGTCGGCGCTGGCGGGACGGCGGCCTGGGCTTGAAACAACACCAACGTCTGCGCCAGTTGCGACAAATACTCGGTGGTCAGACCGCCGCGCTGGCAGACATGGTCGAGCCGCAAGGCCTCATCGAAGCGGCGCATCTTGACGGCGGGTTCACCGGCGAGGTCGACAACCGCCAGATACAAATCGGGCGCAAAGCGGCGATTGAGGCGCAACTCAGCCTCACAACACGCGC
>CAIYZZ010000181.1 GCA_903930805.1 uncultured Rhodocyclaceae bacterium
CGTTTCCTGCTGGGTGGCTGTCATGACACGTGAGCATGGCATTGCCACCAATGACATAAACACTTACAAACCCCCTGTCAGCATCAGCTCCACTCGGGCGTTTTTTAGCCTACTGAGGAGATCATCATGAAAAAACTGACTACCGGACTTATCGCCAGCCTGCTGCTGACAACATCCCTGCCCGCATTGGCGGAGCGTTTTGGTGATCGTCACAACAACAATGACCGGTATCGGTACGAGCGTCAAGTCGCCCCTCGCCATAATCACGGTAACAACGCCGCCTGGGGCGTGCTAGGTGCCGGTCTGGCACTTGGTGCCTTCGCGCTCGCCATCGAGTCACCCAGGCCGCCGGTCGTGATGATGGCACCGCCAGTGCATCCGCAGGAACGGCTGTGGTACTACTGCGAATCCTATCGCGCCTACTACCCCCATGTGAATTATTGCCCCGAGGGTTGGCGCGCTGTACCCGCATACTGAAGACTGCTGCATAATTACTCCGCGTCGGCATTCTGGCAATACGCCAGATTCATAACAAACGCCGACCGGAGGAGGCTGATAGGTGTTGCGAGTCATCATCGCGCTGGTCGGCGTGGCGTGCGGTTTTGCCGCACTGGTGGTTTTTCTGGAGCTGGAGCGGACACGCGGTGGTACGTTCTGGGCCGCCGCTGCGGTGTTTATCAGTGTGCTCGCGGTCGGCCTCCCCGTGCTCTACCAATGCTGCAAACGGCACTGTTGGGAAGCTTGGCGCTTCATTCTGCTCGGCACGCTGGGCGGTAGCTTGTGCTCACTGCTATTTGGCGGCAGATCGTTTTCCTTCGGCTTCCTGTTCCTGATCTTCGTACTGACGGGCGCCACGCTTGGCCTGTTGTTCTGGCTCGCTGCCCTCTGGCACAACGACAATCTGACCTGCCCGAAATCGTTCTGCCTACCTTGCGGCACGGTTTACAAGGTGGCACGTAACGCGCTGCGACGCCGCAATCTCTAGTCGAAATAAGTGCGTGCTTCCTCGAAACGCTTTGCGAACCAGCCCTGTGTCAGGTACTCCGTGCGCACCTTGCCGTTGCTGTTGGGGGCATGGACGAAGCGGCCCTCACCGATATAGATGCCCACATGCGAATACGGCCGATTGCGCGTGTTGAAGAACACCAGGTCGCCGGGACGCAGGTTGCCGGCGTCTACCCGCTGACCCAGCCTGGCCAGGTCGACCGCTGATCCGCTCAGACGGACACCCGCTGCCTTGTCATATACATGGCTCACCATGCCACTGCAGTCAAGCCCGGCTTCCGGATTCTTGCCACCGAAGCGGTAGCCGGTGTCGATCAACCCGAGCGCAAACATCACGACTTCATGCGCACGCGGATCGGCAGGCACACGGGTGTCGGCGGGTATTGGCGCAGGAGACATGCCACCGAAGTGGCCGCAGCCGGTCAGTGCAATGGCCAAGAAGAGGGTGACGAGACGCATGGGCTAATCCTATTCCGGTAGACTCGAACGCACCCCAGAAAAAAAGGAGAAAACGCCATGCAATTGCGCGACCCACAACTGTTCCGCGAACAGGCTTTCATCGCTGGCACGTGGATAACTGCCGATAGTGGCGCCACCGTGGCCATCACCAATCCGGCTACCGGTGCGACGCTGGCACAGGTTCCCGACATGGGTGTCGCCGAAACGCGGCGTGCCATCGATGCCGCCAATGCCGTTTGGCCGGCCTGGCGTGCGCAAACGGCTAAACAGCGCGGCGCGATCCTGCGCAAGTGGTACGAGTTGATCGTCGCCAACGCCGACGACCTCGCGCTGCTGATGACTTCGGAGCAGGGCAAGCCGCTGGCCGAGGCGCGTGGCGAGGCGCTGTATGCCGCCAGTTTCGTCGAGTGGTTCGCCGAGGAAGCCAAACGCACCTACGGCGACCTGATTCCCGGCACGGTGGCGAACCAGCGGCTTATCGTCATGAAGCAACCGATCGGCGTTTGCGCCGCCATTACGCCGTGGAATTTTCCGGCGGCAATGATCACGCGCAAGGTCGCGCCGGCGCTGGCTGCCGGCTGCACGGTGGTGGTGAAGCCGGCCGAGCAGACACCGCTCACCGCGCTGGCACTGGCGGTGCTGGCCGAGCATGCCGGCTTTCCGTCCGGCGTGTTCAATCTCGTCACCGGTTCGGCGGCCTCTGCAGCCCTGATCGGCGGCGAACTCACCGCCAACCCGATCGTACGCAAGCTGTCGTTCACCGGCTCAACCGAAGTCGGCCGTCTGCTGATGGCCCAATGCGCACCGACGCTGAAGAAAATTTCCCTCGAGCTTGGCGGTAACGCGCCTTTCATCGTCTTCGACGATGCCGATGTGGATGCCGCCGTCGTGGGCGCGATGGCCAGCAAGTATCGCAACGCCGGCCAGACCTGTGTTTGCGCCAATCGGCTGCTGGTGCAGGCGGGCATCTATGAGGAGTTCGCGCAGAAACTCACTGCGCAAGTGGCGGCACTCAAGGTCGGTGTCGGTACCGAAGAAGGTGTGACGCAAGGCCCGCTGATCGATGCAGCGGCGCTGGCAAAGGTCGAGGCACACGTCGCAGACGCAGTGGCCAAAGGCGCCCGCGTGCTGACCGGCGGCAAACGCCACACAAAAGGCGGCACTTTCTTCGCACCCACCGTGCTGGCCGATGTCACGCCGGCCATGCGCTGCGCACGCGAAGAAACTTTCGGGCCGGTGGCGCCGCTATTCAAATTTACGGACGAGGCCGAAGCGATCCAATTGGCCAACGCCACCGAATACGGGCTGGCCGCGTATTTTTACGCACGCGACCTGTCACGCGTCTGGCGTGTTGCCGAGGCGCTCGAATACGGCATGGTCGGGGTGAATGTCGGCCTGATCGCCAATGAGGTGGCACCCTTCGGCGGTGTCAAGCAATCGGGCATCGGCCGCGAGGGTTCGCGTTACGGTATCGAGGAATACCTCGAAATAAAGTATGTGTGTCTAGGTCTCTGAGCGCGCCGTATTGTTGACGACCGGCAGGACCGAAAAAAGTCGGCGCTGGCGGGACGGCGGCGGGAGGATTTCGAGCTGCCTGGCGAGGATTTCGAGCGTCGCCCGGCCAATGTATTCGCCAGTGGTGTCGTCCATCTTGCTCGAGTAATCCAGCGCTTCGAGGTAAGCGCGGCCGATCATGCGACCGAGTGGCTGCGGGTTGTAGAGCAGCTTCTTGATGATGAAGGGATTGAGCGTCAGCGGATCGTAACCCTTGGGCAGGTAGCCGGAGGCGACCAGTTTCTGCTCGATGGGCGTGTTGGGCTGCACGCCGACGAAGAAGATGAAGGGCAACACATTGTCTCGGCCGAACATCGTATAGAGCTCATCGACACGGGCGATAGTGGCCTTGAGGGTCTCGGGCGATTCGCCCGGGGCATTGAGCGGCAGGTAGAGCTTGATCTTCTGGTCGGTCATTCCCGCATCCTTGAAGAGGCGGAACGCGTCCATCTGCTGGTCGAGTTCGTAACCTAGAGTCAGGCTGTCGATCATGTCCTGCGAGCCGGTAAATGACAGATCGATGCTCTCCAGGCCACTGGCAACCATCTTGCGTGCGGTCTCCGGCGTCAGAAAGTTGAGGCGCAGGTAGCCGGTCCAGCGCACGGCCACCTGGCGCACGAGCATCTCGTCGAGGATGGCTTCAACGTGCGCCATGCTGCGGCGGGTCGAGCAGAACTGGGCATCGGTGAACCAGATGTGCTTGACGCCATAGGTCTTGCTGAGCACCTCGACTTCTTTGGCGACCTCGATCGGGTCGCGGTAGCGCTGCTGCGCGCCCTCGATTTTATTGTAGAGGCAAAAGTTGCACTGAAAAGGGCAGCCGCGCTTGGTATGCACGCCGATGGCTTCCTTGCCGGGGCCGACGTATTCGTCGAAGGCCGGGAAAATCGAGTCAACATAGGCAAAATCGACAGCAGTGAGTTGCGCCAGGTCGAAACTCTCTTCCGCCGGGTGGTGATGCACCTGGCCGCTGGCGTCCTTGTAGTAGTGGTTGCCGGCCGGCGCGGTGAAACCATCGACGATGGAAAGCATGGCGTCCTCGCCTTCACCGACCACCACCACGGTATCGGGCGGGCAGCGCGCGGCCACATATTTGCCGAAGATCGACACCGCCGTACCGCCAACCACGAGCCGCGCCTGCGGCTGCAGGCGGCGCACCAGCTTCAGATAGCCGAAATTGCGAATGCGCTGCAGGCCGTAATCGGCAATGATGCCGAGCGCCTGCCATGCAGACTTTAGACGCTTCCACGGGTTGGGCGAGTGATCGAAATTCATCACCACATCGAGCGCATCGTTCTCGGGATGTGGCCCGAAGGTTTGCATGTTGCGCCAGGAGAAGGCAACCACATCAGGCTGGAGTTCGGCCAGCCGCTCGGCCAGTACCGCATGGCGCTGGCTCGGCAGGATCACCGCTAGATCGAGGATTTCCTGCTGGATCGCGGGTCGCTGCTTATGAATGAAGTCGGCCACATAAACCACGCCGCCCGGCCAGATTTTCCAGACCGGTAGTCGGACATAGAGTACGGAACGAACCTGCTGCGACATCAAACAACCTCCCCTGTACGGTGCATGATAGGAAAATGAAATAGTCTAATGCTTCCCAGAATCAAACGTCGCGGGTATTTTAGGCTATCGGAGTACCGGCAGCCTGTCCCGATCCTGACGACGCCGATCGAGCCACCAGGCCAATACCGGCAGCGCCAGAAATGAACCCGGCATGACGAGCACCACCAGGTAGGGTGACAGGTGTGCCAAGGCATGCATCTGTTCAATCAATTCGTGGCGCTCGGCTAATGACCAGTTGCCGCCATTGCGGCGTCTCATCAGGAGCGGCATCAACCCCTTGACTCTGGCCAGTTCGGCAGTGATTTGCAGCCGTTCACGATTTTGCGCTTCTAGCATGCGCTGGACAAACACAGGGGATGCGCGTCGCCCGGTAATTGAATGCAACTGGCAACGCGGTGCCTCCTGGATTTTCGTGCGGCTATCCACGATTGGCACGCATGAGCGGGGTATCCAGCCAGCGCTCACTATCACGCCACAACTTCCAGACAATGAAGGCTCGTCGGCCCCAGCGCCAGAAAAAACGTCGCGCACGCGGTTGCGCGGCCGCCAATACGGCCACACTCCCGGCAACAACTTCAGGGTGCTGCCTAAGCCAGCGCGCACCCGTTTGCACCTGATCTGCAACGTCGAACAGGGGCTGCAGTCCTGTGGTGTGACGGGCGATTGCCTCGCGTTGGGCGGATGAAGCAAACTGTAGGCGCTGCTTTTCCAGCGCCAGTTCGATGGCATTCATCGCGGCAACTCATCCTGCATCTGCTGCCGGGTGGTACTCAAATCAGCCGTATCGCGACGCAATTCGGCCAGGCTGGCAGCAAACAACTGCGAGCCCTGCCGTGCCAGCCGCAATGTTGCAGTGATAGCCACACCGGCCGCGACGAGAAACAACACCGCGAAAACACCCAAGGCGAGCAGGCGATGACTGTCCCAGAGCAGCACGGTGACAAAAATGGCGAGAAACGTAAAACCAACCACCGCCAGCAGCACCGCAGAAATACCCCACAGCAGCATGCCAGCGATACGCCCGACCTCTTCTTGTGCCTCGACTTTCAGCAGTTCCAGCCGCGTATGAACCAACCCGACCGACGTCGTCGCGAAACCGCGCAGCGAAGCCAGCAGGCCGGCGGGCGAGCTACTCATGGCCGGGAAGAAGCAGGAAGGGTGTTGACGCAGCGATTCAGCGACGGCCGATCAGCAGGCCGACAATGAAACCGAGGCCTGCGGCAACGCCGACGGAGCGCCATGGATTGTCCTGCACATAGTCGTCGGCGACACGACCAACCTGTTTCGCCCGATCAACCACGGCGGCTTCGGCATCGGCGAGCTTGATTTTCGCATCGGCCAGACGGCCCTGGATCTTGGTGCGCATATCGGCAGCCTTGTCCCCGGCCTGGCTGGCGGTGCTCCGCAGCAGCTCTTCAGCATCGGCAACCACCACTTTGAAATCGGCGATCAGTTTTTGTTTGCTGACATCATTCACTTCGGTCATTTTCTTCTCCTTGAACAAGCTTTAATTGCGGTGGCTGATTGTCGCACAAGTCATCATGGCTATGCATAGTCAATCGTCAGCGGTGCGTGATCGGAAAACCGTTCCGCCTTGAAGACTTCTGCGTTCTTCGCGGCACCGGCGATTTCTGGAGTCGCTAACTGGTAGTCGAGGCGCCACCCGACATTTTTGGCCCAGGCCTGGCCACGATTCGACCACCAGGTGTAGGCATCGCCTTCTGCATCAGGATGGAGAGAGCGAAAGGGATCGATCCAGCCCAATTCAGCCTTCACCCGACCGATCCAGGCGCGCTCCTCAGGAAGGAAACCGGAATTCTTCTGGTTCGATTTCCAGTTCTTCAGGTCTTTTTCTGTCGGCGCGATATTCCAGTCGGCGCAGATGACGATTTCTCGGCCAGCTGCGGCCGCTTCAGCACGCAGGGCAGCCAGATGGGGATAGAAAACCTCCATGAAGCGAAATTTGGCAGCCTGTCGCTCAGGCGAAGAAGCGCCCGAGGGCACATAAAGCGAAATAACCGACAGCCCTGGCCAATCAGCACGCAGGTAACGACCTTCGGCATCAAATTCGGCGACGCCGATACCTTCCGTCACATGCTCCGGAAGATTTTTCGCGTACAGACCGACGCCGCTATAACCCTTTTTTTCGGCATGATGAAAGTAGCCGGTCAGGCCGACAGGGTTGCGCATTGCGTCTGTCAGGTCAGTTGCCTGTGCCTTGAGCTCCTGCACGCAAATGATGTCGGCCTGCTGTTCCGCCAGCCAGTCGATCCAGCCCTTTTTGACTGCCGAGCGGATGCCATTCAAGTTCAGCGTGATGATTCTGAGCATGTAGAATTACCGTCACCATGAGTAACGCCGATTTTAGTCAAAACTTCATTGCCTTTGCCTGCGACAAGGGAGTATTGCTCTTCGGGGAATTCAAGACCAAGGCGGGACGACTCTCCCCCTACTTCTTCAATGCCGGACTGTTCAATGACGGCGACGCCCTAGCCAAACTGTCCGACTTTTATGCCCGGGCAATTCTGGATGCCGGGATAGAGTTCGACATGCTGTTCGGCCCCGCCTACAAAGGCATCCCGTTGGTAGCAGCGATCTCGATGGCGCTGGCGGCACGTGGCCGCAACCTGCCGTTCGCCTTCAACCGCAAGGAAGCCAAAGCCCACGGCGAGGGTGGCATGCTGATCGGTGCGCCGCTTGCCGGGCGCGTGCTGATTGTCGACGACGTCATTTCGGCTGGTACTTCGGTGCGCGAATCGGTTGACATCATTCGTGCCAGCGGCGCCACGCCTGCCGGCGTTGCGATCGCCATCGACCGTCAGGAGCGCGGTACGGGAGCGCTCTCGGCCGTGCAGGAAGTAGAGCAAGGTTCGCAAATGCCGGTGGTCGCCATCGCGCGATTGACCGACATCATTAGCTATCTGGCCGACCAGCCGGCGCTCGAACAAAATCTTGCGGCTGTGCGCCGCTATCGGGAGAACTATGGTGTTACCTAAACAATTTATTTTTCGTTCTGCCACTTTCGTGCTGCTGGGACTTGGTGCCGCACTGCCTGCCGCCGCACGGATTACCTGTTGCGATGTGGACGGCAAGCGTACCTGCGGCGATCCGCCACCACAACAATGCGTCAGCAAGGCAAAAACAGAGTTTAACAAGGGGGGCGTCGCGAAGAAGGTGGAGGCGCCCCTGACGGCGGAAGAGAAAGTCGCCCGTGAAGCAGAGGCCGCGCGTCTGGCAGAAGAGAAAAAGAAAGCGGCCGATCTGGCGCGCCGCGACCGTGCCCTCGTCGACAGCTATACGAGCGAGAAAGATATCGATCTGGCGCGTGACAGGGCAGTTGCCGAAATTGAGAAAAATTCCGAGCAGGCTAAAAACCGGCTCGAAGCGGCACAGAAGAAGAAGCAAAAATTCGATCAGGAAAAAGAGTTCTACCAGAAGAAACCAATGCCGGCGGCACTGCAAGCACAGATCAAGGACAACGAAAGCGAGATCGCCGCCCAGAGCAAAGCTCTGCAGGAAAAGGATGCTAGCATCGAAGCCATCAACCTGCGCTTCGAAACCGACAAGGCGCGCTACCGCACCCTGAAAGCGGCCGGCAAGTAAGTTTAGCCCGCAAGTTTTTTCCGCAGCAGATCGTTGACCTGCTGTGGGTTGGCTTTCCCCTTGGTTGCTTTCATCGCTTGGCCGACCAGCGCATTGAAGGCCTTGTCCTTGCCGGCGCGAAACTCCTCGACCGACTTCGGATTGGCAGCCAGCACCATATCGATGAGCGCATCGATGGTACCGGAGTCCGAAATCTGCTTGAGACCCCGCGCCTCGATCACGGCATCGGCATCCTTGCCCTCGCCTGCCCACAGGGCGTCGAATACCTCCTTCGCCATCTTGTTGGACAACGTATTGTCGGCGAGGCGGCTGACGATGCCGGCCAATAAAGTCGGCGGTAGCGGGACGGCAGCAATATCCAGATCCTCGCGATTCAGGCGGGCGGCAAGCTCCCCCATGACCCAGTTGGCGCAAATTTTGGCCTGTGCGGTACCCGCGCAAACCACCACGTTTTCATAATAATTGGCCATATCTCGCGTCGCCGTCAGCGTCGCGGCATCGTAGGCTGACAGTCCGTAATCCGCTTCAAAGCGCGCCTTCATCGCCTGTGGCAACTCCGGCAATCCCGCTTTAATCTGGGCAATCCAGTCAGCCTTGATCTCCAGTGGCAGCAGGTCGGGATCGGGGAAGTAGCGGTAATCATGTGCATCTTCCTTGCTGCGCATGGCGCGCGTTTCACCCGTACCGGGATCGAACAGAACGGTAGCCTGCTGGATTTTGCGGCCTTCCTCGATCTCATTGATTTGCCACTGGATTTCGTAATCTATCGCCTGCTGCAAAAAGCGGAAGGAGTTTAGATTCTTGACCTCTCTGCGGGTACCCAATGGCGCACCAGGACGGCGCACAGAAACGTTGGCATCGCAGCGGAAAGAACCTTCCTGCATGTTGCCGTCGCAGATGCCGATCCACGTCACCAGCGAGTGCAGCGCCCTGGCGTAAGCGACGGCCTCGGCGCTTGAGCACATGTCGGGTTCGGTGACAATTTCCAGCAGCGGCGTGCCGGCGCGGTTCAAGTCGATACCGGTCTTGCCATGAAAATCCTCATGCAGCGACTTGCCGGCATCCTCTTCCAGGTGGGCGCGGGTGAGATGTACGAACTTCTCGGCATCACCGACATGGATGGCCAAACCACCGCCCAACACAACCGGAATTTCGAACTGGCTGATCTGGTAGCCCTTGGGCAAATCGGGATAGAAGTAATTCTTGCGGGCGAAGATCGAGCGCGGCGCAATCGTGGCGCCGACAGCCAGGCCAAACTTGATGGCGTAGACCACCGCCGCGCTGTTTAATACGGGCAATACACCGGGCAAGGCGATGTCGATGGCGCAGGCTTGGCGGTTCGGTTCGGCACCGAAGACCGTGCTTGCACCGGAAAATATTTTCGATTGAGTGCGCAACTGGGCGTGGGTTTCCAACCCGATCACTACTTCCCAAGTCATTTCATTGCCTCCGGCATCCGTGTGTGCCAGTCGGTCGCCTGCTGGTAGCGATGTGCCACATTGAGCATCTGCGCCTCGGCAAACCACGGCCCGACAATCTGCAAACCCACGGGTAGATTGGGCAGAGCGTTATCAAAACCACAGGGTATCGACATGCCCGGCAAGCCGGCGAGGTTCACTGCGATGGTGTAGATGTCCGATAGATACATCTGTACTGGGTCGGCGCTCTTCGCGCCAAATTTGAAGGCCACCGAGGGGGCCGTCGGCCCCATGATGACATCGCATTCCTTGAAGGCAGCAGCAAAGTCGGCGGCGATGAGACGACGGATCTTCTGCGCCTTGAGGTAGTAGGCATCGTAATAGCCATGCGACAGCACGTAGGTGCCGATAAGGATGCGCCGCTTCACCTCGTCGCCGAAACCTTGCGCCCGGCTCTTGGCGTACATGTCGTTGAGATCGGCATAATCTGCAGCACGATGGCCGTAACGCACGCCGTCGAAACGCGAAAGATTCGAACTAGCCTCGGCCGGGGCGATGACATAGTAGGCCGGTACCGACAGGTTTGAATTCGGCAGGTCGACTTCGACGGTGGTTGCACCGAGCTTGCGGTATTCGGCCAGCGCAGCCTCGACGGCGGCGCGCACGCCGTCATCCATGCCGGCACCGAAAAATTCGCGTGGCAGACCGATCCTCAGGCCCTCGAGCGAGCGCTCCAGATCGCGGGCGTAATCTTCGGTCGGCCGCTCCAGCGAGGTCGAATCGCGCGGATCGAAGCCAGACATGGCATTCAATAACAAGGCGCAGTCCTCGGCCGACTTGGCCATCGGCCCGCCCTGGTCGAGCGAGGAGGCAAAGGCAATCATGCCGTAGCGCGACACCACGCCGTAAGTTGGCTTGAGGCCGGTGAGCCCGCACAGGGCCGCCGGCTGGCGGATCGAACCGCCGGTATCGGTGCCGGTCGCGGCCGGTGCCAGACGCGCCGCCACGGCGGCAGCCGAACCGCCGGAAGAGCCGCCGGGCACGCAGTTGGTGTCCCACGGATTCTTCACCGGACCAAAATGAGAGCTCTCGTTGGACGAACCCATGGCAAATTCGTCCATGTTGCATTTGCCAAGCATCACCATGCCGGCGGCGTTGAAGCGCTCAACGACATGGGCATCGTAGGGTGCGACGAAATTGGCCAGCATCCTGGAGCCACAGGTGGTGCGCCAACCCTCGGCGCAAAAAATATCCTTGTGCGCCAGCGGAATACCGCAGAGTGGCGACACTTCCGCCGTCCCGCCGGCTCCACTCAATCTTTCATCCGCTGCGCTGGCTGCAGTCAGCGCCTTGTCGCGGTCGACAGTGACGAAGGCGTTCAGCTGCGGGTTATGCCGCTCGATACGATCAAGGAATAGCGTCGTTAGTTCGACGCTGGAAATCATTTTCTGCGCCAGTGCGGCAGAAAGCTCCTTCAGGCTTGCATTCAGCATTACTCGATCACCCTGGGCACGAGATACAGGCCACCTTCGGTCTCCGGCGCGATGGCCTGGAAGGCGTCGCGGCGGTCCGGCTCCGTCACCTCATCCGGGCGCAGGCGCTGCACTACATCAACGGCGTGGGCCATTGGCTCGATGCCGTCGGTATTGACTGCCTGTAACTGTGCGACGAAGGCGAGGATGCCGTTTAGCTGGTCACGCGTACGCTCGGCTTCGGCAGGAGATATTTCGATACGCGCCAGGCGCGCGATGCGGCTGACGTCGTCCAGGTTCAAGGACATGGTTTGAAAGTAAGTTTTTCAGGAATGGCGTGGAGAGTGGCGCTTATTTCGCGAAGCGCGTTAGGGTATCATAGGCTACCTTTAACGGCAGCCCCCTTATCCTCTGGGCGCTGCCTTCAGCTTTTTATGGAACCCCGATGTTTGCATTTTTCCGCTCATATTTCTCCAACGACCTGGCCATTGACCTCGGTACTGCCAACACGCTGATCTACGTGCGTGGCAAGGGTATCGTGCTTGACGAACCTTCGGTCGTCGCCATTCGTACCGAAGGCGGCCCCAACGCCAAAAAAACCATCCAGGCTGTCGGCGCTGCGGCCAAGCAGATGCTCGGCAAGACGCCCGGCAACATCACGGCCATCCGGCCGATGAAAGACGGCGTGATCGCCGACTTCACCGTCACCGAACAGATGCTCAAGCAGTTCATTAAGCGGGTACATGACTCGCGTCTGCTCTCGCCTTCCCCGCGCATCATCATCTGCGTGCCCTGCGGATCTACGCAGGTCGAGCGCCGCGCCATCCGCGAATCGGCGCTCGGCGCCGGAGCCAGCCAGGTCTATCTGATCGAGGAACCGATGGCCGCCGCAATCGGCGCTGGCCTGCCGGTATCGGATGCCACCGGCTCGATGGTGGTCGATATCGGCGGCGGCACTACCGAAGTCGGCGTCATCTCGCTCGGCGGCATGGTCTATGCCGGCTCGGTGCGTGTCGGCGGCGACAAGTTCGACGATTCCATCATCAACTACATCCGCCGCAATTACGGCATGCTTATCGGCGAAACCACAGCGGAATCGATCAAGAAAACTATTGGCTCGGCCTTCCCGGGCTCCGAAGTCAAGGAGATGGAAGTCAAGGGCCGCAACCTCGCCGAGGGTATCCCGCGCAGTTTCACCATCAGTTCCAACGAGATTCTCGAAGCGCTGTCCGATCCGCTCAACCAGATCGTCGGCGCGGTGAAGATTGCGCTGGAGCAGACCCCGCCGGAACTCGGTGCCGATATTGCCGAAAAGGGCATGGTGCTGACCGGCGGTGGCGCACTCTTGCGCGACATTGACCGGTTGTTGATGGAAGAAACGGGCTTGCCGGTAATCGTCGCCGACGAGCCACTGACCTGTGTTGTTCGCGGCTCGGGCCTCGCGCTCGAAAAGATGGACAAACTGGGCAGTATTTTCGCCAACGAATAAGCTCCATCCCCGCTAGTCTGCGCAGTGGCGCACTCAGTGACCTAACTGGTGCGGCCAACCTACATTTCGCGCACTGCGGGGGAGAATAGAGCCTTGATGTCCGCTAGTGGTCACATTGGCCACACGCCGCCGCCGTTTTTCAAGCGGGGGCCTGCACCGCTTGTGCGGCTGATATTCTTCATCGCACTTTCCCTACTGCTGCTGGTCGCCGATTTGCGCTTCAAGACCCTCGAATCCGCACGCATGGTGGTGGGGGCGCTGCTCTGGCCGCTGCAAAAGGCAGCTTTGCTGCCGATGATGGGTGCCGGGGAGGCCGGCGATTATGTTTCCAGCCTTGCCACCCTGCAGCGCGAAAATACCGAACTACGGCAGCGCCTGCTCACCCAGGCCAACCTGCTGTTGCGGCAAACCCATCTCGATGATGAGAATCGTCGCTTGCGCGCCCTGCTTGACATGCAGGAGCACGTCAATGCGCCAGCGCTGGCCGCAGCGATCCTGTATGCCGCACGGGATCCTTTTTCCCGCCGTATCATCATCGATCGCGGCCTGACGCACGGCCTCGAAACCGGCCAGGCAGTTATCGACGACCTGGGTGTCGTCGGCCAGATCACCCGTACTTTCCCGCTCACAAGCGAAGTCACCCTGTTGACCGACAAGAACCAGTCGATTCCCGTCAAGGTGGCCAGGAATGGTCTGCGTGCCGTGTTGGCCGGCGCCGGCAGTGGTGCGATGGAATTGAAGTTTTTGCCGGCAAATGCCGACGTACGGCCGGGCGATAGCCTTCTGACTTCCGGTCTCGATGGCATTTATCTACCTGGCCTGCCAGTCGCCAGCGTCACCACTATCGACCGCGACAACTCATTTTCCTTCGCCCGCATCGAATGCTCACCAGCAGCAGGTGTCGAGCGGCATGGCCAGGTACTGGTCCTGGGCAAGCGCGTGCTCCCCCCACCTCCGGTGGAATCCAGCACAGACACGAAGAAGCCGGGGAAAACCCGCAGGGTCGAACGTACCAAATGATCCAACCCACCCACTCCTCACGTCGCATCCTGCTACCGGCCCGTAGCTGGTTCATCTATTCGTCTCTGGCCATCGCGCTGGCGCTCAACCTGATTCCGTTCGGTCGTCTGCCGGGCATACCCGACTGGCTGGCCCTGACACTGGCCTTCTGGTGCATCCACCAGCCGCTCAAGATCGGCATGGGCGCGGCTTTCTTTTTCGGTTTGATCATGGATGTGGCCGACGCCAGCGTCATGGGTCAACACGCCCTCGCCTACGTGCTGCTCGCCTTCGCCGCCGGCGGCCTGTCGCGGCGCATTCTCTGGTTCCCGTTGGCACTGCAGGCGCTGCACGTATTGCTGCTATTGTTCGGCACACAACTGGTGATGCTGCTGGTCAGGCTGGCAATGGGGGCTGAGTTTCCCGGCGGGCCATATTTTCTTTCGAGCCTGATTGCCACCATTCTCTGGCACCCGCTTAGCCACGTGCTGCTGCTGCCGCAGTATCGCCCGGTGGAGCGGGACGAGAACAGGCCAATTTAGCCAGTGGATTTTCAAAACCCCCAGGAATCTCTGGAACAGTTCAGCCGGCGCATCGCCTTTGCCGGCGGTTTCGTTCTGATCTGCTTCACGCTTCTGTTCGCGCGCTTCGTCTGGTTGCAGATCTTCCAGCACGACTACTACCATACGCGCGCCGAGGATAACCGCATCTCGCTGGTGCCGATCACTCCCAACCGCGGGCTGATTCTCGACCGCAACGGCGTGGTGCTGGCGCGCAACTATTCTGCCTATACGCTGGAGATCACACCCACGCAGGTACCCGATCTCGAAGCCACTATCGACGGGCTGGCCGAATTCATTGTCATCGAACACAAGGATCGCAAGCGCTTCAAGAAGCTGATGGAAGAAAGCAAGCGTTTCGATTCGCTGCCGATTCGCACTCGCCTGACCGACGAGGAGGTGGCAAAGTTCATCGCGCGGCGCTTCCGTTTTCCTGGCGTAGACATCAAGGCCCGGCTGTTCCGGCAATATCCGCACGGTGCCTTTGCCTCGCATGTGCTCGGCTACATCGGCCGCGTCACCGAACGTGACCTTGGCCGTATCGAAGAGCAAGAGGCCGAGGCCAACTATCGTGGTACCGACCACTTCGGCAAGGCCGGCCTCGAACAGCACTATGAGTTCGCGCTGCACGGCACCACCGGTTTCGAACAGGTGGAGGTTGATGCCGGCGGTCGCCCGGTGCGCACACTGGCCCGCTCGGCCCCGATCCCGGGCAACAATCTGACGCTGACAATCGATGCCAGGCTACAAGAGATCGTCGAACAGGCTTTCGGCGACCGCAAGGGCGCATTGGTGGCGATCGAACCTGCCACCGGCGGCATCCTCGCTCTGGTCTCAGTACCCAATTACGACCCCAATCTCTTCGTCGACGGTATCACCACACCAGACTGGAAGGAACTCAACGACTCGCCCGACAAACCGATGGTCAATCGGGCACTCAACGGTGCCTATCCCCCCGGCTCCACTTTCAAGCCTTTCATGGCGCTGGGGGCGCTGACGATCGGCAAGCGCCGCCCCGAGCAAACCATCTTCGACCCCGGTTTCTTCAATTTCGGCAACCATACCTTCCGCGACGACAAGAAGGGTGGCCACGGCAGCGTCGACATGTACAAATCCATCGTGCATTCCTGCGATACCTACTACTACATGCTCGCCAACGACATGGGTATCGACAACATCGCCAATTTCATGGGGCAACTGGGCTTCGGCAGCCGTACCGGCATCGACATCGATGGCGAGTCGGAAGGCATCCTGCCCTCGCAG
>CAIYZZ010000182.1 GCA_903930805.1 uncultured Rhodocyclaceae bacterium
CCAGACTTCTACTCCAACATGGCGGAGTCCTATGACGAGTATGACCTTAACAAGTTGGCAATGCGCTACAGCGACTTGCTCAAGACGGACAAGTCAGCGCGTGAGCAGAGAGACAAGCAGTACGAAGAGGGTATCAAGCGCACGGGTATGGGGAATGATGCCCCCGGCGGTGCGACGTTCATGGGTGCCAGCAAGGTAGTTCACCCAATGCTCGCTGAGGGTTGCGTGGACTTCTCCGCACGCGCGATGAAGGAGCTGTTCCCCGCTAAAGGCCCGGTTAAGACCAAGATCTACGGTAAGGAAGATAGCAAGAAGCTCGACAAGGCCAAGCGCAAGAAAGACTTCCTGAACTGGCAACTGATCAACCAGATTGAAGAGTACCGCAGCGAGAAGGAAATCCTGCTCACGCAGTTGCCGCTTGGCGGATCGCAGTTTGAGAAATACTACTACGACTCCAAGCTCGGTCGCACGGTGATGGAGTTCGTGCCCATCGATGAGATTTTGCTACCGTATGCCGCCTCGTCGTTCTACACGTCCCCCCGCGTCACTCACGTCCAGAAACTGACGCGCCACACCTTTGAGAACCGGATTCGTTCCGGCTTCTATGTGGACATCGCCAACATCACGGACGAAGCTACGCCGGAGCAAACCGCCTCGGAAAAAGCTAACGAGAAGATTGAAGGCAAGGACGACAGTGGGTACAACGAAGATGGCGTGAGGTTGTGCTACGAAACTCAGTGCTGGCGGAAGCTAGAGGACGACGATGATCCCAAACCTTACATTGTACACATCGACGAAGCAACAACGAAGATCCTCGCCATCTACCGCAACTGGAAAGAGGGTGATGAGGCTTGTCGAAAGCTCGACTGGTGGGTTGAGGACAAATTCATTCCATGGCGTGGTGCTTACGGCATCGGTCTACTGCACCTTATCGGTTCTCTTGCTGCAAGTGCTACTGGTGCACTCCGCGCATTGCTGGATTCTGCCCACATCAACAACGCCCCTACCGCGATAAAACTGAAGGGCGGGCGTGCAAGTGGGCAGAATACCACCATCGACGTGACGGCAGTACAGGAGATTGAAGCTCCAGCGGGCACGGACGACATCCGCAAAGTAATGATGCCGATGCCGTTCAACCCACCATCGCAGGTTTTATTTACCTTGCTGCAGTGGCTGACGGACACCGCCAAGGGCGTAGTGGCGACGGCTGAGGAAAAGATCAGTGATGCTAGCAATCAGATGCCTGTGGGAACAGCTCTGGCCTTGATTGAACAAGGCTCCCAAGTATTCTCCAGTATCCATTCTCGGCTCCACGCTTCGCAGGCCAAAGCGCTGCAAATTATCTGCCGCCTGAACTTTGAGCATCCGGATGAGCAAGCCATGTCGCGCTTCGGCTTGGTGCCGGAAGACTTCAAAGACAACGACGATGTTGAGCCAGTCAGCGACCCCAACATATTCTCGGAGGCTCAGCGCTACGCGCAACTTCAAGAGACTACCAAATTGATGGCCATGTTCCCGGAACTTCCGTGGAACAAGAATGCCATGGCGCGAAGGGGCTTGGAACTTCTTCGCGTAGATTACGCCGACGAAGTACTCCCATTGGAACCGGAACCTTTCTCCGGCGATCCAGTGTCGGAGAACCAAAAGGCGCTGATGGGCACGCCGCTGAAAGCCGATGCGCACCAAGACCACATGGCACATTTGCAAGAGCATCTCCGCTGCCTCATGGATCCTTTGCTGGGCGGCTCACCCCTGTTCCCCGGCCCGTTGCTGCAACAGATCTTAGCAAACTGCACTCAGCACGTCGTGTATTTGTATTCCGCTGCCGCCATGACCGCTGGGCATATTCGCATTGCGCAGAATGGTTCTCAGGAACAGGAGCGCGAGAAAGTGGTGGCAGACGCAGCGGCAGACGCCATGGCGCATCTCCAGCAAGCTATGCCGCAGCTCGCGCAGCAACTTGCCATGGCCGCAGAGCTGGTGCAGAAGAAAATGCCCCAACCGCCGCCCGACCCAGCAATACAAGCCACGCTACAAGCCGCGATGGCGGAGACGGAGCGCCGCAAAGCCGTGGATGCTCAGACCTTCCAGCTGAAGCAGGCTGAGATGGCGCAGTCCCAGCAGCATGAAGCAGTCCTTGCGCAAATCAAGCAAGGGGAGATCGCCACCAAGCAGCAAGCCACGGCACAAGATTCTGCCTTGAAACAGCAAGCCCAACAATTCAATCAAGCGATGGAGCAACAGAAACAGGCATCGGATGAACGTATCGCGCAGCTCCAACAGCAAGTGGAGTTGATGAAGAATGACAAGCAACAAGAAATAGAGCTGACGAAGAATATCCAAGACAATCAGACACAACTGGAAATTGCATTGCACCGCCACACGGAAGCCCTGCAAAACAACGTAGCGCCGACTCCGCAAATGGATATTGAACCTTTGCGCGAGTTCTTGGATAAGCCTGCTATCGACCCTGCGATGATATCAATGATGCAAGGCATTCAAGAAATACTCACTAAGATGTCAGCGCCGAAGATGATCATCCACGATGAACAAGGTAGGCCGATTGGGATAGGACACCAGCAATGATTTCGCTTGACCAATATTTTGGTTCGTTTCTCCACCACCACGAAGTGACAGAGGAGATGTTTGACAATGCGGAAAAGCTACTCGATGCCGTTGGAAAACTCCTCGCCTTCGCAGGGCACGACAATATCCCTCTCCCCATCAATCCAACGACTGATTCGCAAATATCAGGCGAACATTACGGCGGATTCCGACCCCAAGACTGCCCGATTGGTGCAAGAACTTCGGCGCATAAGCAAGCCCTCGCCATAGATATCTATGATCCACATGGAGATCTGGATAAATGGCTTAACGACGGTATGCTCGAGGTATGTGGACTATATCGTGAGTCTCCCGTAGCCACGGACGGATGGTGTCATTTGACCGTTCGCGCTCCGCACTCTGGCAATAGGACGTTCATCCCATGATATTTCAAGATTGGCTACTCGCCGGAGCAGTCGCCTTGGTAGTCGGTATTCTAGGATGGGCTGGTTATCTGGCCTTCTATAAACTCGGCGATGATGATGATTGGACAATCCCAAAATGAGTAAATTCACCGATTTTCTGGAAACCTCTGCACCGACGATAGCATCGGTACTTCTTGGGCCTGTCGCTGGGATGGCAGTATCTGGTCTTGGTAAGGTATTCGGGATTGATAATGCAACAATCAAAGACATCACCAAGATCGTAGAAGACGGGAAGGTAAGCCCCGACCAGTTATCCGATATTCGCAAACTGGAATTGGAGTACCAAGACCATGAAAAAGAGCGAGGATTCAGGTACGCCGATCTTGAGTTTCGTGACCGAGATTCTGCAAGAAAGGCGAATGTTGCCGGTGGTACGCAAGTCATGTTGTTCTGGTTGTCCTTGGTGCTGCTCAGCGTTTGCCTTGGGATGGAAGGGGTGGTTCTGTTCAAAGGATACCCTGTGGATATTCCGGAAATTATCGTTGGCCGAGTGCTTGGTCTTGCGGACGCGGTGGTGATGATGGTCATGGGTTACTGGTACGGTACTACCAATAGCAGTTCTAACAAGACAGCCCTCTTATCTAAGGCGGAGCCAATCAAATGAGTAATGGGACAATCCGCATAGCGCCAGATAGTACCGGCAAGCTAATTGATAATGGCGTTTACACCGTTGGTGGTGTGGCCGATGTTTATCGCCAACGCGTAGAGGTGTTTGGGCCGAATGATTCAGCGACACTTCCTGTTACCGGACCGGCCACAGACGCGGAGCTTCGCGCTACGCCACTCCCCGTTTCAGGAACGGTGGCAACTGGGGGGTTGACCGATACACAACTTCGCGCTTCAGCAGTCACTGTCGGGTTCAGCGGAGCGTTTCTATCCCCCTTTGGTGATTTGATCGCTCAGGCGCTTACACCATTGGTGCAACTGGATTGGGTGTACGGTATCAATACGCAAACCGGGGTTACTACCGTTGTCAGCACCGGAACCGTGGACACCAATTTATCCCGATTACGCATTCAGACCTCCACAAGTACTACTGGCTCCGGTATCTTTCAATCCCGTAAACCCGCGAAGTATCGTGCAGGGCAAGGCGTCATTATCAGGACCACCGCAGCTTTTACCACTGGGGTAGCTTCTTCTACTCAGTTTGTTGGTATAGGTACAGATACTGATGGCTATTTTTATGGATTCAATGGGGCAGCCTTTGGTATTCTCTACCGCGCTTGGAGTTCAGACACTTGGATTCCACAATCCAGCTGGAATGGCGATAAATGCGACGGTACCGGAGCATCAGGCTTCAACTGGGATAAAACCAAGGGTACAGTGATAATGATTAAGTACCCCTATCTGGGGTATGGCAACATTACTTTCTGGGTAGAAGATCCTGCTACTAGCGGGATGATTCTTTGCCATACGATCAAGTACAACAATACAACGACTACGGTTCAAATCAGCAACCCAAATCTATTCTTCTACGCGCAAGCCATCAATGCGGGAAATAACACCAACCTGATTATTTACTGTGGGTCAGCTGGTGTATTTTTATGCGGCGAACGGTCTTATGTAGGAAATCCAAAATGGGCTGCAGATAGCAACAAAGCTGCAGTCACCGCTGAAACTAACCTTCTCAGTATTCGTAATGCCACAAGTTACAATGGAGTGACTAATCGTAGCTTGATTAGGATTAACTCAATTTCCTATGCAGGTGGCTCTGCTACGGCAACAACTGTAAGCACTCTTCGTGTTCGCATAGGGGCAACCGTAGGTGGCGTTCCTTCTTTTGCTGCAGTAAATGGAACTACTGCAAATGCGGGTGTTACGATCACAGCAGGTAATTCAATCGCAAGTATTGATACTGCTGGTACAACAGCAACGGGCGGAACATATCTATTCAACTGCTCTGTTTCTGCGTCGGGTACAAATACCATCGACACCACACCGTTTAATCTCTTTATAGCACCTGGAGAGATTATGACGTTCTCAGGATTTGCTTCAGCAAATTCATCCCAAGTAGTTTCTGTAAACTGGACTGAAGATATCTAATGCTATTCGATCTCTACTTCCATCATCAGAATTCTGCGCCATCTTCCGGCATGCGCCGGTTGATGATGTACCAGCTTCAAGAGGAAAGCCTTCAGAAAGACCAGAAGCGGCATATCAAAGAAGCTGCGCAGGCTGCTGCTGAGAAAATTGTCAAAGTTGAGACCAAGAAGCCGAGAGAGAAACTTGAGCCGTTGGTTCCGCTGGAGACGTATGAGGTTCCAGACTTCAAACGCAAAGCCATTTACACCCGCCCCACAAAAGTTGAGCCGATACCTTTCTACCTTGCACAACTTGATGACGTTCAAGGGTGGTACGCAGATTTGCATCCCTTGTGGGTACAATTCAAACTTCAGGTGGTAGTCCCACGTGTCGAAGCGGCGAATGATCACGATATGAGAATTCGCCTTTTACTGTTAGCAGCATAGGAGAAATATCATGGGTCGTTTAGCCAAAGTTATGCAAGGTCAGTCGCAGCCAGGTCTCAAAGCGTTCAAGAAGGGTGGCGTTGTAGAAGCCTCCAAGAAAGATGTGGAAGTAAAGGGCAAGGGCAAAGAAGGCTCGAAGAAAGAAGAAAAGTTCGACGCCAGCCAGTTCAAGAAAGGCGGTAAATGTGCCAAGTAAATCCAGAAAGCAGCACAACTTGATGGAAGCTGTTGCTCACAACCCTACCTTTGCCAAGAAAGTCGGAATAGCTGTCAGCGTCGGGAAAGATTTCGTTGCTGCCGACAAGACGGTGCAGAAGATCAAGAG
>CAIYZZ010000183.1 GCA_903930805.1 uncultured Rhodocyclaceae bacterium
CCTGGCTATGTGGGTTACGAAGAGGGTGGCTATCTCACCGAGCAGGTGCGGCGCAAACCCTATTCGGTGATCCTCTTCGACGAGGTCGAAAAGGCGCATCCGGATGTGTTCAATGTGCTGCTGCAGGTGCTCGACGACGGTCGCATGACCGACGGCCAGGGCCGCACGGTCGACTTCAAGAACACCGTGATCGTCATGACCTCGAACCTCGGTTCGCAGATGATCCAGCAAATGTCCGGTGACGACTACCAGATCATCAAACTCGCGGTGATGGGCGAGGTGAAGACGCATTTCCGCCCGGAGTTTGTGAACCGCATCGACGAAATTGTGGTGTTCCATGCGCTCGACGAGAAGCACATTGCCGGTATCGCGAAGATCCAGTTGCAGTACCTGGAAAAACGTCTGGCACGGCTGGAGATGAGCATGGAGGTCAGTGCTGCGGCGCTCGCCAGCATCGCGGAGGCGGGCTTCGACCCGGTATTTGGCGCCCGCCCGCTCAAGCGAGCGATTCAGGAACGCATCGAGAATCCGCTGGCCAAGGCGATCCTGGAAGGCAAGTTCGGGCCAAAGGACAAGGTCAGGGTGGCCGTCGAGAAGGGGCAGTTAACGTTCGCCAGATCTGCGTAAGCAGTCTGCCTGCTTCTCGGCGTGTGTGGCGGCTAGAAGAGGTAATATCGCGCCATGCACGAGATGTCACTGGCCGAGGGGGTGTTGCAACTGATCGAAGACGCGGCGCGTCAGCAATCCTTCGCCAAGGTGACTGCGGTGTGGCTGGAGATCGGGCAGATGGCCGGGGTTGAAGTCGAGGCGATGCGCTTCTGCTTCGATGCGGTAACGCGGGGCAGCATCGCTGAGGGTGCCCGGCTCGAAATCATCGCTACCCCGGGCAGCGGTTGGTGCATGCACTGCGCGGAGACAGTGGCTATCGCCGAGTTGTATGATGCCTGCCCGCGCTGTGGTCAGTATCAGGTGCAGGCAAACGGTGGCATGGAAATGCGTGTCAAGGAACTCGAAGTGGCGTAGAGGACGATTGCATGTGCACGACCTGTGGCTGTGGCAGCGATGAGGTGAAGATCGAAGGTGACGCATTGCACGAGCATGCCGATCCGCATGAGCATGTACATGCGGATGGCACGCGTCACAGTCACGCTCACGCACATGCTTACGTACCTGCCCATTCTCATGCCCATGCACCGGGAGTAACGGCGAAGCGCATGGTGCAGATCGAACAGGACATCCTGGCCAAGAACAATGCCTACGCCGCGCAGAATCGCGCCCGGCTGGCGGCGCAGAAAATCTTCGCGCTCAACCTGGTGTCAAGTCCCGGTTCGGGCAAAACCACGTTGCTGTGCAAAACCATCGAGATGCTCAATGGCCGCCGGCAGGTGTCCGTCATCGAAGGCGACCAGCAGACCAGCCAGGATGCCGAACGCATTCGCGCCACCGGCGCAGCGGCGGTGCAGATCAATACGGGCAAGGGGTGCCACCTCGATGCGCACATGGTGGGCCATGCGCTGGAACAGCTGAGCATGCCGGACGCTTCGTTGCTGATGATCGAGAATGTCGGCAATCTTGTTTGCCCGGCGTCTTTCGATCTGGGCGAGGCGCATAAGGTGGTGATCCTCTCCGTCACCGAGGGCGAGGATAAACCGATCAAGTACCCGGACATGTTCCGTGCTGCGCGGTTGATGCTGCTCAACAAGTGCGACCTGCTGCCCCATCTGGATTTCGATGTGGCGGCGACTATCGACTTTGCGCGGCGGGTAAATCCGCAGATCGAGGTGATTGAAATATCGGCCAAAAGCGGGCAGGGCATGGCTGAGTGGCTGGCCTGGATTGAGCGTTCGTCAGCTTGAAATACATCGACGAATTTCGTGACGGCGCGGTGGCGCAGATGCTGGCGCAGAAAATCGCCGCTGCGGTGGATCCCGCGCGCCGCTACAGTTTCATGGAATTCTGCGGCGGTCACACCCACGCGATTTCCCGCTACGGTTTGACCGACCTGCTGCCGGACAACGTACGCATGGTGCATGGGCCGGGGTGTCCGGTGTGCGTGCTGCCCATTGGCCGCGTGGACATGGCCATCGACCTTGTCCTGAATCACGGGGTAATTCTTTGCAGTTACGGGGATACCTTGCGCGTCCCGGCATCCGACCAGCTTTCACTCATGAAAGCGAAAGCCCGGGGTGGGGATGTGCGCATGGTCTATTCGACGGCGGACGCGCTACAGATCGCCCGCGACAACCCGCAACGCGAAGTGGTGTTTTTCGCCATCGGTTTCGAGACCACCACACCACCCACGGCGGTGGCTATCCTGCAGGCACAGGCGGCGGGGATCAAGAATTTCAGCGTGTTGTGCTGTCATGTGCTGACGCCGGCGGCGATCATCGCGATCATGGAATCCGGGTTGGAAAATGAGGACGAACGCGTCGAACTCGACGGCATGGTGGGGCCGGCGCATGTGTCAACCGTGATCGGCAGTCGGCCCTACGAGTTCGTTGCCGAGCTTTACCACAAGCCGGTGGTGATTTCCGGCTTCGAGCCGCTGGACGTGATGCAGTCCATCCTGATGCTGGTTCAGCAGGTCAATGAGGGCCGGGCCGAGATCGAGAACGAATTCGTGCGTGCCGTCACCCGCGATGGCAATCGCAAGGCGCAGGCCGTGGTGGAGCAGGTGTTCGAGTTGCGCGAGACTTTCGAGTGGCGCGGCCTGGGGGTGATAGAAAAGTCGGCGCTGGCAGTACGGCCCGAGTTTGCCGAATTTGACGCGGAGCGGCGTTTCGCTCTCGCCTATCGCTACGTCGCCGACAACAAGGCCTGCGAGTGTGGTGCCATTCTGCGCGGGGTAAAACGTCCGCAGGAATGCAAGATCTTCGGCACGGTGTGTACACCCGAGAATCCCATCGGTTCCTGCATGGTGAGTTCCGAAGGCGCCTGCGCCGCGCATTACACCTATGGGCGCTACAAGGATGCGATATGAGTGATACCCAGGGACAAGTTCGGCGTGGCTACGTCCGACCTCTCGACCTCAAGCATGGCTGTGTCGACCTGTCGCATGGTTCAGGTGGACGGGCGATGGCGCAGCTTATTTCTGAGCTGTTCGCCAAACATCTGGGCAATGAATATCTGGGACAGGGCAATGACGGTGCCGTTCTGCCAGCGCCGACTTTTGGCGAAAAGTTGGTGATGAGCACCGACTGCCATGTGGTGACGCCGCTGTTCTTTGCCGGCGGCGACATCGGCTGCCTCGCGGTGCATGGCACGGTGAATGACGTCGCGGTGATGGGTGCCACGCCACTTTACCTTGCGGCCGGGTTCATTCTTGAGGAGGGTTTCCCGCTCGCCGATCTGGTGCGTATTGTGGCATCGATGGCCCGGGCTGCAAGTGAGGCCGGCGTACCCGTAGTGACGGGCGATACCAAGGTGGTCGAACGCGGCAAGGGCGACGGTATCTTCATCACCACCACCGGCGTTGGCGTGTTACCGGCGGGTCGCGTCATCGGCGGCGCCCGCGCCCGACCCGGCGATGCGGTGCTGGTCTCGGGATCGCTGGGTGATCATGGTGTCGCCATCATGAGCCAGCGCGAAAATCTGCGCTTCGATGCGCCTATCGCTTCCGACACGGCGGCACTCCACGGTCTCATCGCTGTCATGCTCGCTACCGGGGCAGACATTCGCGTACTGCGCGATCCGACGCGCGGCGGACTGGCCACAACATTGAACGAGATCGCCGGTCAGTCGGGGGTCGGCATCATGCTGCGTGAGAAGGATATCCCGGTGAAACCGGCGGTCGCCGCCGCCTGCGAATTCCTCGGCCTCGATCCACTCTACGTCGCCAACGAAGGCAAACTGATCTGCATCTGTGCGGCAAGCGATGCCGAGCGTCTGGTGGCGGTGATGCGCTCTTATCCGCTGGGTTGCGACGCTGCGCGGATCGGCGAGGTGATTGCCGACACGCATCATTTCGTCCAGCTCACCACGGCCTTCGGTGGCAAGCGTATCGTCGATTGGCTGGCGGGCGATCAGCTGCCGAGAATTTGTTGACCTAGATCTGCCTCTGCTGAACTCAGGCAGTCAGCGCCGCATGGCGTGGACAGCTGACGAGATGGTCATTGACCAGTCCGACCGCCTGCATCAGGGAATAGACGATGGTCGGGCCGACAAAGCGGAAGCCGAGGCGTTTGAGTTCTTTCGAGAGTGCGATAGCGGCAGGTGTGTAGGCGGGAACCTCATCCATGCGCTGCCAGCGGTTGATGATGGGGTGACCATCGACGCATTGCCACAGCAGCGTGTCGAGCGTGTGGCCCGCCTCGTGCAGAGTGCAGGTGGCGCGGGCGTTGGCGATGGTCGCTGCGATTTTGAGACGGTTGCGGATGATGCCGGTGTCGGCCAGCAGGCGCGCGACATCAGCGTCGCCATAGCGGGCTATCCTTGCGGCATCGAAGTTGTGGAGTGCCTTGCGGTAGTTTTCGCGCTTCTTCAGTACTGTGATCCACGCCAGCCCGGGCTGGGCACCTTCCAGCACGATGAATTCGAATAGCGTGCGTTCGTCGTGGCAGGGCACGCCCCATTCGTTGTCATGATAGGCAATATATGCATCATCACCAATGCACCACGGGCAGCGCTGATTTTTATTCGACATTGTCAGGGTGAATCACTGGCGGGCCAGCGAACTGAACTACCCACGTCTCATCATGGCATCCCGTCGCCGTTTTC
>CAIYZZ010000184.1 GCA_903930805.1 uncultured Rhodocyclaceae bacterium
AGGTACAGGCCGACCAGACCGAAGAACACCGGATAGAGGATCATGTTCCAGCCGAACACTGATTTCAGGTTGACGTGTGTTGCGGCGATAAGCACGCGGTCGGCGCGCCCCAGGTCGAGCATGATGATGAAGAGACCAGCGGCGAGCATGATAATCGCCAGCAGGCCTGACAGCGGCGCACGTGGTTTGTAGACTTTCTTGCCGAAGACCGAGCCGATCGAGGCGACGTTGAGCACACCCGAGGCAGCGACGATCAGGAATATGCCGAAGACGTGCGGCAGACCCCAGAACACCTGGTTGGTCATGCCGGTCACTGTGTGGCCAAAGTGCTCCATGTAATACGCGGCGCCGAGGCCGATGGCGCTGACCAAGCCGCCAAGTGCCAGCATGACGTAGAACAGGCGCTCTTCCGCAGGGGTATGTTGCTGGATCTTCATGGCCGTCAGATTCCTTGGTAGCGTACGCCGAGATTGAGCTTGAGATCGGCGCGGACCTGGGTGGTGGTGGCTTGGGCGACGCTGCGCGAAATTTCGCTATTCGGGTCGTTGAGGTCGCCGAAGAGCATGGCGTTGTGTCCCGCTTTGGTGCAGGTTTCGACACAGGCTGGAGTCAGCCCTTTGTCTATACGCTGTACGCAGAAGGTGCAGGATTCGACACAGCCCTGGCCGCGCGGGACTTCCGGATTTTGCTCGGTGAGTGGTTGATGCACGAAGGAGCGTGCCTTGTAGGGGCAGGCCAGCATGCAATAGCGACAGCCGATACAAATGTGGCGGTCGACCAGGACGATGCCGTCGGCGCGTTTCATCGAGGCGCCGGTAGGGCAGACATCGACGCAGGGTGGTTCGGCACAGTGCTGGCACATCATCGGCAGCGAATGTGCGCGTCCGGTCTTGGGCTCTTTGAGGTCGATCTTGCGGATCCATTGCGAACCCTGCCGCGCATCTTTTACCGTCTCGTTGATGCCGTTTTCGGTGGCGCAAGCCTTGACGCAGTCATTACATCCCGAGGCGCACTTCGTGGTATCGATCAGCATGCCCCAGCGCACTTTGCTGGAGGCACCCGAGCTTGGCGCATTCGGAGAATTGGCCTGCGAGACTTCGATCAGATGGAGGCCCGGGGCGAGGGCGGCGACGCCCAAGCCGGTAGTACCGACGGCAACGGCACCGATAAAGCCACGCCGCGATTTATCTTGCGGTTCGTTCATGGTTTCGCTCCGGCCGATTTATAACCGGCCTTGGGTTGATGACAGTCCCAGCAATCCAGCTTCACGGCGGCGTAGCTGTGACAGCTTTCGCAGAAGTTGTCCTTGCCTGTTACCGAACCGGTCGTTTTGCTGGCGTGGCAGTTGATACACTCGTTGAGGCTGGCTTTTTCACCACGGATACCCTGACGCATCGTGCGGTCACGCTGGTGTTTCAGCATTTCCATATGGTTGCGCCGCATTTCCTCGGCCGGTGCGATGCACTGACCGGGATTTTCGATCTTCACCACCGGCTTTGCTGCGCCGGCGCTGGACAAGGCCGGGGCAAGCAGCAGGACTGCCGCAAAACCGACGAGCGCTCGTTTCATGAGAGCCATACTCCTCACCCCTGTATCTTTCACCTTATTCGCCAAGACCCATCTGGATGTAGCCGGTCGGGCAGACATCGCGACAGATGTGGCAACCGATGCACTTGTCGTAATCCGTCGCGACATAGCGGCCAGTTGTCGACTCGGTTTTCTTCACCTTGTAGACGGCAGTCTGCGGGCAATAGACGACGCAGTTGTCGCATTCGAAGCACAGGCCGCAGCTCATGCAACGCTTGGCTTCGGCGACGACCTGCTTGTCGTCGAGTGGATCAAGACGCTCCTCAAAGTTGCCGAGTGCGCTTTCCTTGTTGAGGTGCGTGATGTGGCGCTTGTTGCGCGGTGTGTACTGGAAGTGGCCGAGGAATAGTTCGTCGTGCGCGATGACGTAACGGTCGGAACGGTTGTCGTAGTTATGCACTGCGGCTTTGCTAGAGTCGGTGCCGCACATTGGCTCCGAAATCCTGCCGATGGTCGTGCCTTTTTCAGCCAACTTGCGCATCAGATCGAAGACATGCACGTCGATCTTGGGGCGACGACCCGCTTCAACGCCCAGCAGGAACTGATCGATGCCGTCAGCGGCAATTGCGCCGTGGCCGATGGCAGTGGTCAGCAGATGGGGACGGATAACGTCACCGCCGGCATAGACCCCTGGTTTCCCCTGTACCGCATAGGCCTTGTCGGTACTGATGGTACCCTTGCCGTTGTTGAAAACTTCCAGTCCGGTGAAGTCGATCGATTGGCCGATCGCAGAGACGATCAGGTCGGCCGGCAAATCCTTCTCGCTACCGTCGATCCTCTTGATATCGAGGCGGCCACCAACCATCTTGGCCTCGCACTGGCAGACGCGCAGGGCAGTTGCACGGTTATTGGCGTCCTTGATCACGGCGACGGGCATCCAGCCGCCCATGATGTCGATGCCTTCAGCCTGAGCATGGTCGATTTCCGGCTTGCTGGCCATCATTTTGTCGACTGGAAAGACCGAGGTCAGAATGACGTCGGCACCCTGGCGCATGGAGATGTCGGCGACGTCCTGAGCCATCTGGCCGGCGATCGCACCTTCCCAGTCAGTTGGCTTGGCAGTGGTGATGTGGCCGAGGCGGCGGGCAACGGTTGCGACGTCGATCGAGGTGTCGCCACCGCCGACCACCACGACGCGCTTGCCGACATGCTTGAGGCGGCCGTCGTTGAATGCCTTGAGGAATGAAGTCGCGGTGACGATGTTACTGACGTTCTCGGTGCCTTCGACCGGTAGCGGACGGCCACCCTGGGCACCCAAACCGAGGAACACGGCGTCAAAGTCCTTGTTGATCTGATCCATCGAGATGTCGGTGCCGACGCGGCACTTCAGCTTGACTTCGACACCCAGGTTGAGGATGCGCTGTATTTCGGCGTCGAGAACGTCGCGCGGCGTGCGGTAGCCCGGAATGCCGTAGCGCATCATGCCGCCGAGGAACTCGTGGTCGTCAAAAATGGTGACCGAGTGACCTTTGAGGGACAACTGGTAGGCCACGGACAGGCCGGCGGGGCCACCGCCAAGCACGGCAACTTTCTTGCCGGTCAGTTTTGACGGTTTGTTGAATTTCAGGTTGTTCGCAATTGCATATTCGCCGAGGAAGTGTTCGACTGAGTTGATGCCAACGTGGTCTTCAACCATGTTGCGGTTGCAGCCAGTCTCGCACGGCGCTGGGCAGACGCGACCCATAACGGCCGGTAGCGGGTTGGCTTCAGTCAGACGGCGCCAAGCATATTCCTGCCAGGGCATGACGGGCTTGCCATCGGCACCGACGGGGGGCTTCTCGATACCGCGCACGATGTTCAGATAGCCGCGAATGTCCTCGCCGGACGGGCATGAACCCTGGCACGGAGGCGTGGATTGGACGTAGGTCGGGCACTTGTGCGACCAACTGGCCTGGAAGATGTTGTCCTGCAGGCGCTTGAATTTCTGCGGTTCGCCGTCCTTGTAAATGCGAAAGGTCAACTTTTCGGTTTGAGTTTCGGTGGTCGCTGACATCGTCGTCTCCGTAATAATCGTTATATGTGTGTGCTGATGTTAGTTAATTCGTTATTGCTCATCGCCCAGGCGGATGGCAGTGCTGACCAGTTGATGCACGCCGCCGACCATGCGCATGTTGAATCCGTAATACGGTAGAACCTTGGTGAATTGCGCCTTGCAGATGGCGCAGATGGTCGCCATGAAGTTGACGCCGTGCTGGTCGGCCACCTGCTTGAGCGCTTCCATGCGCGGGAAGGCGCCTTTGACACGGATTTCAGCCAATTCGTCAGTGAGAATGCCGCCGCCGCCGCCGCAACAGAAGGTGACTTCGCGAATGGTTTCTGGCGCCATTTCGACATAATTGTTTGCTACCGCCTTGATGATGTTGCGCGGAATGTCAAACTGGCCGCCAGCATAGTCACCCATGCGCGAGCCACGCGCGACGTTGCAGGAATCGTGGAAGGTGATGATGCGGCTGTCGTTGGCTTCCTTGTTGAATTTGAGCCGGCCTTGTTGAATCAGGTCCCAGGTGAATTCGCAGATGTGTGATGGTTGCTTGTAGCGCGGGTCGAGTTGTTTTTGGAGTTCGACAGCAAAGGGATCGTTGCCACCGGCTCCAAGACCGGTCAAAGTATTCCAAAAAGCATAGGCAATGCGCCAAGCGTGGCCACATTCGCCGACGACAATACGCTTCACGCCGAGCTCAAGCGCGGCTTTACGCACACGCAGAGCAACCTTGCGCATTGCCGCATAGTCACCGTCGAACAGGCCGAAGTTGCCGGCCTCGGAGGCGTAGGACGAGAATGTCCAGCTGATGCCGGCAGCATGGAACACCTTGCCATAGCCGATCAGGCTTTCAATATGCGGTTCAGCGAAGAAATCGGCCGATGGCGTGACCAGTAAGACTTCTGCACCCTGCACGTCGAGCGGATACTTGACATCGATGCCGGTATCGTCCTTGACGTCTTCTTCGAGACCTTCCAGCGTGTTCTCCAGTGCTGGACCGGGTAGTCCGAGGTTGTTGCCGATCTTATGGACTTTGCCGATGATCTCGTTCGAATACTTCTGGCCGTAGCCGACGGTGTCAAGAATATGGCGGGCTGCCATAGTTACTTCGGCGGTGTCGATGCCGTAGGGGCAGAATACCGAGCAGCGGCGGCATTCCGAGCACTGCCAGAAATAGGAGTACCACTCGTCGAGTACGTCCTTGGTCAGGTCGCGTGCGCCCACCAGTTTCGGGAACAGCTTGCCTGGCAACGTGAAATAGCGGCGATAGACGCTGCGCATCAAGTCTTGGCGAGCTACCGGCATGTTTTTCGGATCGCCAGTGCCAATGAAGTAATGGCACTTGTCGGTGCAGGCCCCGCAATGCACGCAGGAGTCCATGAAGACCTTGAGTGAGCGATATTTGCCGAGGAGTTCACCGAACTTGCCGATGGCCTTGTCATGGGTGACCAGCCATTCTTCGTCCAGCTTACCCTGGTAGCCGATAGCTTCCTGGATCTTTTCATTGGCGACGTGAGGCCTGGAATGCGCCATCGAGCCGGGCACTAGCGCCGGCACGGAGGGAAACTCACGGTATTTGGGTATCTCGAATGCGTCAGCGGCCATGATCAGCTCTTCTCGATCTGGGCCGCCCACGGTGCCAGACGGCGTACTTCACGTGGATTGTCGGCCTGGTTGCGGGTGGGGCTGAAGAATACGCCCGGAGCGTGCAGCAGCTTGCTGAAGGGGAAGATGATCATCAGCAGTGCGACGAGGAAAAGATGCACGAATAAAGCGGGATGCGCTGGCAGGGGCTGGATGTCGAACGCCATGAGGCCGAGGAAGAATGCCTTTACGGCGACGATGTCGGTGTGCATGACGAATTTCATACCCAGGCCGGTAACCGCAATCAGCAGCAACAGGGCGAGCATCAGATGGTCGGAGGGGGTCGAGATGTAGCGGATTCGCTCGACCAGGAAGCGGCGTGCCCAGAGACCTCCCAGGCCGGCAGCCATGGCGAAGCCGGCATACAGGCCGAACGGCTGGATGAGGGCGACCCAACTCCAGACCGGATCGGAGAAATAGCGGAGATGACGGGCCAGAACGAGGAAGAGGCCCATGTGGAACATCCAGCCGAACAGCCAGATCCATAGGTTGCCCTTGAACAGGCTCTCGAAGAGTACGACTTCACGTGCCATGCGAAAGGCCGTGCCTCCCGTGGTGACGGGGGCCGGTGTAGTCGGAATTGACAGCGGCGCCGGCGTACGGGCAAAGTCATAAATCTTGTATGCAACGCCCGCAGCAAAAATCAAGAAGGCGCAGTAGAACAGGATCGCGAAGAACAGTGTCATTGGTAGTGCACCACGGCTAACATGATCACGAAACCAAAACAGAACCGGCACGAAACCCGCTACAAACGTCATAAGGCGTTTGTAGCGCGCTGCGTCAGAAAAAGTCGGCGCTAGCGGGACGGCGCCTTAGTCGGCGCGTTCCACTGCGCTTGAGTGACTTAAACGCAGCCGGTTGGCTTGGGCAGACCGGCGATCTTGCATGCCTGCTTGGCCGGGCCATAGGGGAACAGTTCATACAGATACTGGCTGTTACCTTTTTCGGCACCAAGCTTCTTGCCGATGGCTTTGGTCAGCACGCGGACTGCCGGGGCAATCTGGAACTCGTTGTAGTAATCGCGCAGGAAGTTGATAACTTCCCAGTGAGAATCGGTCATGGCAACGCCTTCGGTTTGGGCCAGATAGGCACCAACGTCTTCGTTCCAGGTACCGAGGTCGACCAGATAACCCTCTTCGTCGGTCTCGTAGCTCTTGCCATTTACGTCGATAGAAGCCATTGCACTCTCTCCTTGATTGATGGTTTATTAAGTTCGGCTGATATTACAGCCAGGACTGGTTGGTTTTGTACTCGGCCACGAGGTCGACAAAACCCGCGTAGTCAACGGTGGTAACGCCGTCCATGAGGCGGTCGGCAATGCCGCGAGCCTCCAGATCGGCGGTCAGGGCGTAAAACTTGAACTTGCCCGCAGCGGCCTTGATCTTGGCCTCGGCAGCGCCGCCCTTCGCGACGGCATAGACACCATCCTCGATCAGCAGGATGGCACCTTCACCGGTCTTGAGCGCCGAGTCTAGCGCCGGGCGGTCGTATGGGGATTTATTGATGATATGCAGCATGGTGGTTTCCTCAGAACGACAGGACAACGTCCTGCTCTTCCATCAATTTGCCGATTGCGGCACGGGAGAGCACTTCGACGGGCACGGCAAGGTCATCGGCGGTGAGGCCGCGTTCTGTCAAGGATTCCTGATCGACGTAGAGTTTGGTGACATCGTAGTCCTCAAGCGCGCCGAGTGTCTTCTCAAAGGCCTTGACCTCGATGCCCTTGGTCTGGTGGCCCTTCTTGAGTTGATAGACACCGTCGTCGAGGAAAGCCATCGAGACATCCTGCTCGAAAGCGGCAGCAATCAGCACAACTTCAAGGGATTCCCAAGCGTAGATGGTACCGTAGGGGGCCTTGCGGTTGACGAACATGAATTGTTTGGTAGCCATGGTGTCGTCCCCTTAATCGCCGAACACAACGAGACGGTCAGCCTGGATGCCGGCTTCGATCAACTGACCAAGGCCAGAGATGCGGAACCCCGGTGCCAAGTTGGTCGCGTCTTTGCCGTTACGCTTCATTTCGCCATCATCGACGATGCCACGGCGCTGGGCCGCTGCAACACAAACCACCATGTCCAGTTCGCTACCCTGGGCCAGTTTTGACCAGCGGGCGACGATGTTGCGGTCGTCCTGGGGTGGCGTGGTAAGGCGCGTGGCGTTGTTGACACCGTCGTGATAGAAGAACACACGAAACACCTCGTGTCCCTTGGATAGCACCGCCTTGGTGAACTGGTAGGCGCTATCCGAGGCTTGGTGCGTGTAAGGCCCTTCGCTAACAAGAATGGCAAACTTCATCGCGATCGGTCCTTAGAAACGGATATGGTTGGATGCGTTGAGGTTCGCACGCGAGCCGCGCCAATCGTCGATCAAGTACTTGGTGAAGGGCAGGCCGGTCTTCTCAAAGAAACGTGGCCAGCCGATACGGTCGATCCAGTCGGCCATGCGCTCCCACGGACGGGCATCGGATTTGTAGGTCTTGAGAATGTTTCCGACAACTGCGTTGACTTCGGGCCAGCGCGGGGCGTTGTTGGGCAAGCCGGACATGACCATCTTCATGAAGGTGGGTTTTCCGCGGGCGTTGGAGTTCTTGCCACCAACCCAGATTGCCAGCTTCGAATGTTCGGGGTCGTTGATCTGCATCGGTGGGCAGGGGGGATAGCAGGCGCCGCAGCAGATGCACTTCTTCTCATCGACTTCGAGGGAAGGTTTGCCATTTACCAAAGCGGGACGGATGGCCGCAACCGGGCAACGTGCAACAACGGTAGGCCGTTCGCAGACGTTGGCTACCAGATCGTGGTTTATCTTTGGCGGCTTGGTGTGTTGCACGATCACGGCAATGTCGGCCTGTCCACCGCAGTTGATCGAGCAGCAGGAGGTGGAGAGGTGCACACGGTTAGGCATCTCTTCGTTCTTGAACTCGTGATAGAGGCCATCCATCATCGACTTGACCACGCCGGAGGCGTCGGTACCAGGGATGTCGCAGTGCAGCCAGCCCTGGGTGTGAGCAACCATGGTGACGGAGTTACCGGTGCCGCCAACCGGGAAGCCATTCTTCTCAAGCTCGGCGATCAGCGGGGCAACCTTCTTCTCTTCAGAGAGGATGTATTCGATGTTTGACCGGATGGTGAAGCGTACCCGACCTTCGGCGAATTTATCGGCGATGTCGCAGAGCAGGCGGATAGTGTGAACGTCCATCTGGCGCTGGGTACCGGCACGCACCGTCCAGACTTCATCGCCGCTATGGGACACATGATGCAAGACACCGGGACGCGGGCGGTCGTGGTATTTCCAGTTGCCGTAGTTGGCAACGAATTTCGGGTGCAGAAACTTCTTGTTGTCGAGAAAGTGCTCGACTGGCTTACGCATCTGAGGTTGAGCCATGTATCTTCTCCGGAATGGTCGTTATTAGAGTAGGGATATCACCTTGGCCGAACACCGATCCAGTCTATAGGATCGGTGCCGGTCAGACGGCGTGATCGGGTGCTTAGGCTGCCGCTTTCTTGGCGTTGATCTTGGCGACTTCCTCGTCCCAGCCATCAGTACGAACGTAAGGGTTCATCCGTGGGGTGGTGACCATGTTGGCATCGACATCCACACCGATGCCCTCAAGGTAGTTGGCCAGACCAATGCGCTCGATCATTTCGCCGGTGCGCTCGTGCTCAAGCGCATTTTCGGCGAAGAAGTCGATGGCG
>CAIYZZ010000185.1 GCA_903930805.1 uncultured Rhodocyclaceae bacterium
GGCGACTTTTAAGGGAGAAACGAAATGTTCGAATCGGCAGAGCTGGGCCACAAGATCGACAAGGAAACCTACAAGAAGGAAGTTCCCGCCTTGCGTGCGGCCTTGCAGGACGCCCAGTACAACCTCAAGGAAAACGGCAAGATCCCGGTCGTGGTGCTGGTTAGCGGCCAGGACGGCGCCGGCAAGGGCGAGACCATCAACATTCTTTACGAGTGGATGGACCCGCGCTTCATTTCGACGCTGGCATTTTCGTCGCCGACCGACGAGGAGCGTTCGCGCCCCTTCATGTGGCGCTACTGGCGCGCCCTGCCACCCAAAGGCCGTGTCGGCGTCTTCGCCGGTTCCTGGTATTCGAGCCCGATCCACGATCGCATCGACGGCGGCATGACCAAGGCTGCGGTGGATGCACGCATCGATCAGATCAACCGCTTCGAAGCGATGCTGGTCAATGAGGGCGCGCTGGTGCTGAAGTTCTGGTTCCACCTGACGAAGGATGGCCAAAAGCGCCGGTTGAAGGCGCTGGAGAAAGATCCGAAGACCGCCTGGCGCGTAACCAAGTGGAACTGGGACCGTCTCAAGACCTACGACAAGTTGCAGGAGGTCGTCGGCCACGTGCTGCGCATGACCAATACGCCCTGGGCGCCGTGGACCATCATCGAGGGCGAAGACGATCGCTATCGCTCGCTCACCACAGGGAAGATTCTGCTCGAAGCCATTCGTCAGCGCCTGGCCAATGCCAACAAGCAATTCACTCCGGTGGCACCGCCGGCCCGGCCCAATATCGACGGCCGCGACGTACTCTCGGAGCTCAAGCTCAACCGCAAACCGATCACCAAGGACGATTTCGAGACGCAACTGGCGAAATGGCAAGGCAAGCTTTCGGAACTGGTGCGCGACCCGCGCTTCAAGAACCGCTCGGTGATCTGCGCCTTCGAAGGCTCGGATGCTGCCGGCAAGGGGGGTGCCATTCGTCGCATCACCGCCGCACTCGACGCACGCGATTACCAGATCGTGCCCGTCGCCGCGCCGACGGAAGAAGAGCGCGCCCAGCCCTACCTGTGGCGTTTCTGGCGGCATATTCCACGGACTGGCCGCGTGACCATTTTCGACCGCACCTGGTACGGACGCGTACTGGTTGAGCGCGTCGAGGGTTTTTGTGCCGAAGCCGACTGGCTGCGTGCTTATTCCGAGATCAACGACTTCGAGCACGACCTCTCCGATTCCGGCGTCATCGTCATCAAGTTCTGGCTGCAGATCAGCAAGGAAGAGCAGTTGAAACGCTTCAAGGAGCGCGAAAAGATCGAGTTCAAGCAGTTCAAGATCACCGACGAGGACTGGCGCAACCGCGAGAAATGGGATGCCTATCACGAGGCGGTGTGCGACCTGGTCGACCGTACCAGCACTGGCAACGCACCGTGGACCTTGGTCGAGGCCAATGACAAAAACTTCGCCCGCGTGAAGGTGATCCGCACCGTCTGCGAGCGGCTGGAAGCGGCGCTCGATGCCACGCCAGGTTCCGAGGGCATAGCCGCCGCCGAAAAATCAACGAAAAAGAAAAAAGATTAACCTGTCAGTACCATGACCATCGAAACGCGCGAGACACCACCGGAAAGCGACACCCGTCTGGTCGCCTGGGTACGCCAGGCGGCTCCTTATATCCACGCGTTTCGTGGGCGCACTTTCGTCGTCGCTTTCGGCGGCGAAGTATTGGCTGACGGTGCCGCACAAGCCCTGATGTACGACATCGCGCTGCTCGACAGCATGGGCATACGCCTCGTGCTGGTGCATGGCGCACGGCCGCAAATCGATGCCGAGATGCACGACCGCAATCTTGAACCGCGCTTCCACAAGGGCCTGCGCGTTACCGATGCGGCGGCGCTCGAATGCGTCAAGCGCGCGATGGGCGTGACGCGCATCGAGATCGAGGCGTTGTTGTCTCAGGGCTTGCCCAACACACCGATGGCGGGCGCATTCCTGCGCGTCACCGGCGGCAATTTCATCACCGCGCGCCCTGTCGGCGTCGTCGATGGCGTCGACTTCCAATACACCGGGGCCGTACGCAAGGTAATTGCCGAGGAGATACAAGGCGATCTGGCGCAGGAAAACGTGGTGCTGATCACCCCGATCGGCGCCTCGCCCACCGGCGAAATCTTCAACCTGGCCTGGGAAGAAGTGGCCGAGGCCGTTGCCGTGGCGATCCAGGCCGACAAGCTGATCTATCTTTCCGACGCCCCCGGCTTGGTCGATCGCAAGGGCATCGCCATCGACGCTCTCACCGTAGATGAAGCCGAACAACTGCAGCGCAAGACTGAACAGGCACCAGAAATATCCCGCGTCCTGCCCGGCTCGATACGCGCCTTGCGTGGCGGCGTCGGGCGCGTACATTTTCTTGATCGCAAGGCCGACGGCGCCATGCTCATGGAGTTTTTCACGCGCGATGGCTACGGCACGGTAATGACCCAAGACCCACTAGCGCGGCTACGTGATGCCAGCATCGACGATGTCGGCGCCATCCTCGGCCTGATCGAACCGCTGGAGGTCGACGGCACGCTGGTCAAGCGTGGGCGCGAACGGCTCGAGATGGAGATAACCCGCTTCTCGGTGGTCGAGCACGATGGTGTCATCGTCGGTTGCGCGGCGCTATACCCCTTCTCGGGCGAAAAAGCAGCGGAACTCGCCTGTCTGGCCGTTACGCCAGAATTTCGCCGCGCCGGCTACGGCGACCAGTTGCGCAAACATATCGAGACGCGGGCGAAGAAGATGAAGTTGAAGAAACTCTTCGTCCTCACCACGCGCACCGCACACTGGTTCGTCGAGCGCGGTTTCGTCGAAGCCGAACCGGATGCACTGCCGACAGCGCGCCGCGAGTTTTACAACTATCAGCGCCGCTCGAAGGTACTGGTCAAGACCCTGTAAAATGGACCCACCCCGCAAACCATCGCTTCGCTCGGTTCTCCCCTCAAGGGGCAAGAAACACTGGGGGCGGCCCGGCGTGTTTCTTTTTCGTTTTCCAGACTGAAGGATTTTTCAAATGGCAAGAATGGTCAATTGCATCAAGCTCGGCCGCGAAGCGGACGGCCTCGACTTCCCGCCGATGCCCGGTGAGATGGGCAAGCGCATTTTCGAGAATGTATCCAAGGAAGCCTGGCAGCAGTGGATCCGCCTGCAAACCATGATCATCAACGAAAACCGCCTGAACCTGGCTGATGCCCAGCACCGCAA
>CAIYZZ010000186.1 GCA_903930805.1 uncultured Rhodocyclaceae bacterium
ATCGCAGCCTCGGGTGCAACGATTTCGATGCCGACGATGGGTTCCAGCACAATGGCCGATGCAGCACGGATGGCTTCCACCGTGGCCTTGCGCCCGGCACTGAAAAAAGCCACGTCCTTGCCGTCCACCGCATGGGTCTTGCCGTCATAGACGATGACGCGCAGGTCTTCGACCGGATGGCCGGCAACCACACCATCAGCCAAGGCCATGAGTACGCCCTTCTCGACCGCCGGCATGAAGACGCCGGGAATGACGCCGCCCTTGACGCGATCGACGAACTCGAAGCCCGCGCCGCGTTCGAGCGGCTCGATCTTGAGATAGACCTCGCCGAACTGACCGGCACCACCCGACTGCTTCTTGTGGCGGCAATGGCCTTCGGCATTTTTCGTGATCGTCTCGCGGAAAGGAATCTGCGGCGGCTTGGTATCAAGCTCGAGCTTGTACTGGCTGGACATGCGGTCGAGTTTCGTCCGCAAATGCATTTCGCCCAGACCGAAAATTACGGTTTCGTGTGTAGTCGGATGACGCTCGATCCTGAAACAGGGATCTTCCATGGCGAGTTTGCGCAGGATATCGAAGAGGCGTTGCTCGTCGCCCTTCTTTTGCGTCTCGACCGCCAGGCCCTGCATCGGCTTCGGAAACTCGAGCGGCTTGAGGTGGATATGGTCCTCGTCATGCGAATCATGCAGCACGGCGTCGAATTCGATTTCCTCGACCTTGGCGATGGCGCCCAAATCACCCGGCAGCAACTCATCGACCTCAACGTAGTCCTTGCCCTGCAACTGGTAGAGGTGGCCGACCTTGAAGGGCTTCTTGCCGTCGCCGATGAAGAGTTGAGAATCTTTGCGGATAGTGCCTTGATGCACGCGGAACACGGCGACCTTGCCCATGTAGGGATCGACGATCACCTTGAAGACATGCGCGAGCACATGCTTGGTGGCATCCGGAACGCGGTCGAAGGGTTCGGTGACGTTGCCTGGCTCGCCCCTGTAGAAAGGCGGCGGATTGCCTTCGGCGGGGTTGGGGGCAAGCGATGCCAGCACATGCAGCAACTCGGCGATACCGGCGCCAGTTTTGGCTGAGGTAAACAAGACGGGAATCAGGTGGCCTTCGCGCAAGGCTTTCTCGAAGGGGGCGTGCAACTCACCGGCCGTCGGATCCTTGCCGTCCTCGAGGTAGCGCTCCATCAGGCTTTCGTCTTCCTCGACCAACTGCTCAATGAGTTCGCGGTGCGCGTGCGCAACCGTGTCGATGTCGGCATCACCGGCGTCATGCTCCAGCACTTCGACGACATCCTTGTTATTGTGCGCAGGCAGATCGAGGAACTTGCACGTCGGGCCAAAGCGCTCACGTACTTCGGCCATCAGGCCGGCCAGATCGACGTTGTCGGCGTCGATCTTGTTGATGACGATCATGCGCGCGAGTCCGCGCGCTGCGGCCGCGCGCATCATGCGCTCGGTCATGAGTTCGATACCGGTCTGGGCGTTGATCACCACTACGGCGGTATCGACACCCGCCAGCGTGGCCATGGCCTGACCAGCGAAATCGGGGTAGCCCGGGGTATCGGCCAGATGCACATGCACGTCTTCCCAGGCAAAATTCACCAGCGCAGATTGAAGCGAATGGCCAGCGGCTTTTTCCTGCGCGTCGAAGTCACAGACGGTGTTACCTCTTTCTATACTGCCTGGTGCGGCAATCGCGCCGGCGCGGTGCAGCAAGGCCTCCGCCAGCGTAGTCTTGCCGGCGCCACCATGCCCGACGAGGGCAACAGCACGGATCGAGGCGGTATGGAATTTCGGCATTTTTTTCTCCCTTATTTGTTCAACTCATTTATTCGACACAGCTATTCAACAGTGACCGATTTTGCGAGGTTACGTGGCTTATCGACATCGGTGCCTTTGACCAGGGCGGCATGATACGCCAGCAGTTGCAGGGGCACGACGTGCAGCACGGGCGACAAGGCGCCGTAGTGTTCAGGCAGGCGCAGAATGTGCAGGCCGTCCTCTTCCTGCACGGCGGAATCGGCGTCGGCGAAAACATACAGTTCGCCGCCGCGTGCAGCAACCTCTTTCAGGTTGGATTTCAGCTTTTCCAGCAGGGCGTCGTTCGGTGCCACGCTGATCACTGGCATCTCTTTGTCCACCAGCGCCAGCGGCCCGTGCTTGAGCTCGCCTGCCGGGTAGGCCTCGGCATGGATATAGGAGATTTCCTTGAGCTTCAGCGCGCCCTCGAGGGCGATCGGGTAGTGCGGACCACGGCCTAGGAACAAGGCGTGGTGCTTGTCGGCAAACAGTCTCGCCCAGGCGGCAATGCCCGGCTCCAGCGCCAGAACCTTCTGTACGGCAACCGGCAGATGGCGCAGTGCGACCAGATAGCCAGCTTCGTCTGCGCCAGTCAGGCGTCCGGCCTGCTTCGCCAGTGTGGCCGCCAGCAGGAACAGGGCAGCCAACTGGGTGGTAAACGCCTTGGTCGAGGCGACGCCGATTTCCGGGCCAGCGCGCGTGAGGAAGCGCAACGCACACTCACGCACGATAGCGGATTCGGGTACATTGCAGAGCGCCAGCGTCTTACCCATACCAAGCGTTTTGGCATATTTGACACAGGCCAGCGTATCGGCTGTTTCGCCTGACTGCGAAATTGCCACCACCAGTTGTGCTGGATTGGGTACCGAAATGCGATAACGGTATTCGCTCGCGACTTCGACGGTACACGGCAGGCCCGCAATCTGCTCAATCCAGTAGCGCGCCACCAAGCCGGCATGGTAACTGGTGCCACAGGCGATGATCAGCACGGCGCTCACATCCGCAAACATTTCCGGTGCGGAAACACCAAATAGGTTGGGCGAAAAGGTCTGCGCACCGCCGATCATTTCGAGCGTGGCGGCGAGCGCCTGGGGCTGCTCGAAGATCTCCTTCTGCATATAGTGGCTATAGTCGCCGAGCTCGACGGCATCGGCCGAGAGGGTGCTTACGTGAATCTGGCGTTGAACTACCGTCCAGGTATTGTCAACTGAGGCGCCGACTATTCGATAACCATCCCGGCGAAGTTCAGCTACATCGCCCTCTTCGAGATAAATCATGCGGCGTGTCACCTGCAGCAGGGCCGAGGCATCCGAGGCAGCATAGTTGCCATCCTCACCCAACCCCAGTAGCAAGGGCGCACCGTGACGTGAAACAACCACGCGTTCTTCGCCTTCGTGCAGCACGGCGATGGCATAGGCACCCACCAGACGCCGTGTGGTGCGCTGCACCGCTTCGAACAGATCGGTAGCCGTCTTAAGCGCTTCCTGCATCAGATGGGCGATCACCTCGGTGTCGGTATCGGATGTGAAGGCGTAGCCGGCGGCAACCAGTTCCTGCTTGATCTCGGCGTAGTTTTCGATGATGCCGTTATGCACGACGGCCAGACCGCCAGAAATATGCGGATGGGCATTCCTTTCACTGGGCACGCCGTGCGTGGCCCAGCGGGTGTGGGCAATGCCCAGTTGTGCCGATTGCCCTTCGGCCTGGGCTGCCAGTTCAGCGACACGACCGACACTGCGCAAACGCGTCAGGCCCGGATTAAGAAGCGCCAGGCCGGCGGAGTCATAACCACGGTACTCGAGCTTGCGCAGGCCCTCGACGAGAACCGGAGCAATATTGCGGGAAGCTACCGCCGCGACGATGCCGCACATGGTTATGCCTCCGTAGGGCCGCCCCAAGGAGGCTCAGTTGCCAAATGAGGCCCCCCTGTGGGGGGCAGCGAGCCGGGTTTGCGAGCGTGGGGGGCCATTAGGGTTTCTTCTGTTTGACCGGACGCTTCCAGCCTGTGATCGTTATCTGCTTCGGTCGCGAAACCGTCAGTGCGTCGGGCGGTGCATCTTTGGTGAGCGTCGTGCCGGCACCCAGCGTGGCACCGCGACCAATCGTCACCGGCGCGACGAGTTGCGTATCCGAACCGATGAAGACATCGTCCTCGATCACGGTGCGATACTTGTTGGCACCGTCGTAGTTGCAGGTGATGGTGCCAGCACCGACATTCACGCGACTGCCCACCGTGGCATCACCAATGTAGGCCAGATGGTTGGCCTTCGAATGCGCGGCGATGGAAGAATTCTTCACCTCGACAAAATTACCGATATGCACATCCTCGGCGAGTACGGTGCCGGGACGTAAGCGGGCGAAGGGGCCGATGACGCTGCCTGGCCCGACCGTCGCATCTTGCAACACACAATTCGGCCCGATACGGACACCATCGCCGAGCACTACGCTGCCCTCGAATACACAATTGACGTCGATACTCACATCGCGGCCACAGATCAATTGGCCACGAACATCGATACGTGCTGGATCGGCCAGGGTCACACCCTGCTCCATCAGGGCCTCGGCAACATTCCGTTGGTAGATACGCTCCAGCGTTGCCAGTTGCGCCTTGCTGTTGACGCCCTCGGTTTCCCAGTTGGCATCCGGATGCGCGGTCACGACATCCATACCCTCGGCCACCGCCAGCGCAACGATATCGGTGAGGTAATACTCGCCCTGCGCATTTGCACTGCCCAGTTGCGGCAACCAGCTTACCAACGCTGCGCCCGGTGCGACGAGGATGCCGGTGTTGACTTCGCGGATCGCGCGCTCCGCGTCGTCGGCGTCCTTCTCTTCGACGATGCGGGTGACTTTGCCATCAATCCGTACGATGCGGCCATAGCCATGCGGATTGTCCAGATGAGCGGTGAGCAGCGCCAGTTTGTCGGCCCCGGCAGCTTCGATCAGGCGGCGCAGTGTGGCGGCTCGTATCAGTGGCACATCGCCATACAACACCAAAGTTGGCGCTGGCGGGACGGCAGCAAACTCAGGCATGGCCTGCAATACCGCATGACCGGTACCCAGTTGCGGTTCCTGTAATGCCCAAGTTAGATCGGTCGAATCAAGTGCAGTGCGCACCCGTTCGCCACCATGGCCGTAAACCACGCAAACCTTCGTCGGTGCGAGCTCACGCGCCGAATCGAGCACATGCGCCAACATGGGCTTGCCGGCAACGGGATGGAGCACCTTGGGCAGGTCAGAGCGCATGCGCTTGCCCTGCCCGGCTGCGAGGATGACGATGTTCAGCATGATCTGGTCGCGGGTTCAGCGCGGCAGGGTGCTCGTCCCCATCAAGAACTCATCGACGGCACGCGCGCACTGACGACCTTCGCGGATCGCCCAGACGACGAGCGATTGCCCTCTGCGGATGTCACCGGCGGCGAAGACCTTCGGCACGCTGGTAGCGTAACAATCGGCACCGTCAGTTGTTGCACTGACATTGCCACGCCCATCTTTCGCGACACCGAATGCA
>CAIYZZ010000187.1 GCA_903930805.1 uncultured Rhodocyclaceae bacterium
ATCGACGACACGGACCGGTTCTTTGGCGTGAGGCGATAGCCGACGGTTTCATTGATTCCCCAATCTGATGCTTACTTGCTGACTGTAAAGGAATATCCATGTCGATCGACACTTCAGGAAATGCGCGGTTCAACCTGCCTTCTCCAAATCTGCGCGGACATGTTGCGCAGCGGACGGACAATGAAGGCCCCAACGCGGTAGTTCGCCAGGAAGCACTCGGGCAATCCAAATTCAGGGATATCTTGATCCAATCCATCACGCAACCTGCCACGAGCGCCACGGCAACGGATCGGGGTGCGCCCGATACCACAGGTAGTTCTGAGAACACGGTTCCCGATCAGGCACTCGCCAATTTTGTGCAGGATTTGTTTGCTGCGTTGGGAAGAAGCACGGGAAATACTGTTGGCATGCCGCTACCTCCAGAGGGGCCGGGATTGACCAAGGAAGCACTGACCAGTTCTCTTGAGGAAGCCAAGTCCTCCGACAGCAACCGTTATGATCGCAACCTTGCACTTCTGAACAACTTCGATACAGCCGACACGGATGGCAATGGTGCGATCAGCCACGATGAAGCGCATGCCTTCAATGAGGCGAACAGCATTCCCACGATTGAAGGTGGGGTACCGGTTCCTCCAGACCAGGCCTCTGTCAGCCAAGCCTATCAGCCCACATTCGGAGCACAGATGTCAGCGAATCTCCAGGATTTGATCCAGCAGTTGGCTAGCGTGAATGAATCTTCAACGAACGGTTCATCGACTGCCACAGATGCGGCAACGCCTTCCGCATCCAATCCATTGCTGAACTCCCTTGAGACCAGCTATAGCAATCTTGTAGGTGCCTTTGGTGGGGATTCCAGTTCGGGCTCCCTGGCACATTTCCTGGAAACCCTGAAGGGCAACCTGAGTTCCCTCGGGTCGGCTGGAAATATCGTCAATACCACGGCCTGATCACCGGAGGGTGATATGAATATGCATTATGGATTGATAGGGCTGGCCCTGAGCCTTCTGGTGCAGGGAGTCATTGCACAGGGTGCCGGTGGCCCACCTCAGGCCTACGAAGACTGCCGAGGCAAAAACCCAGGAGACGTGGTCCAGCACATGACCCGCGAGGGGCGAGTTCCTGCAACCTGCGAGAGTTCTCCCGATGGATTGATTGCACGTCCGACAAATATTCCTGCCACTTCTCCAGTACAGCCCATTAGTGCAAGGCAATTCCGGTCGGGCTTTACCTTGGCCAGTGGTGCCAGCATCGATGGGGGTGTGTTACCGGTTGAGTACAGCTGCGACGGGGCGGGTGCATCGCCCGCTTTGCAGTGGTCAAACGCCCCTGCCGGCACCAAGGAGTTTGCCCTGATGGTGACGACGATACCTGCCGATGGGACAACCCGGTGGAACTGGGTGCTGTACGGCATCCCCAAGACCGCCACGGGACTGGCGAAAAATACCTCCGGAATCGGCATCCTGGGGGCGACCAGCCACGACATGAGCATCAGGTATGAGCCGCCGTGCCCGAATGGTCCAGGGGCAAAACTGTATATGATCACCGTGTATGCGCTCTCCGCATCACCCGCTCTGCCAGAGAGCCCGAACAAGGTTACTGGCGCCATTCTGACCAAGGCTATCAGTGCCATTACACTTGACTCGGCATCGATCAACATGAGTTTCGCGAGGCGTTGAGATGAGGACTCAGATTTGTCGTCTGTGGCTGTGCAGCTTGGCGCTGCTGGTTATTTCCACCGCCAACTATGCCCAAGACCAACAGGCGGAACGACGACAGCCTCCCCGGTCGGGCGATATGCGCCAAGCTGGCGGCCCCGGCCCGCGCCAACCCGTACCGGTGGTACCTCCTACGGGAGATGCTGACGTGATTCTCGGACGTCCAACCGGTTCATCCATTGCCTTAAGTGTCATGCGTTACGACCGTGACGGTAGCGTCGTCGTCTCGTATGGGCCGCGTGAGAGTGATCCTTCTGACCGAACCGGCGTTCTGTCCCTGAAGAAAGACCAACCGCAGGAAGTCACCCTGGACAAACTCCAGCCGAACAAGCGCTACAGCTATCAGATCAAGGATGCCGAAAGCGGGAAGTCACTGGTCAGCGGCAGTTTCCGCACCGCGCGCCCGACAGGCGATGCGTTCGTTTTCACGATTACCGCCGACTCTCATCTGGACCTGAACACCGATACGACGCTCTTTCAACGCACGCTCGCCAATGCCAAGGCCGACGTCCCGGACTTTCATATTGACATGGGCGATACCTTCATGACCGGCAAGCATGAAAGCCGCGAGAATGCCGCCCAGCAGTATCGGGCCCAACGCATCTACTTTGCTCAGGCGGGCCAATCCCTGCCGTTCTATTTTGTTCTCGGCAACCATGACGGCGAAGAGGCCAGGCTTTCGCGGGATGGCCCGAAAAGTCGGCTCCCGCAGGACGGCGCGGAAAGCCTCGCGGTCTGGTCGAACGGGATGCGCAAGCGCTACTTTCCCAATCCGGTGTCTGATGCCTTCTACTCGGGAAATACGAAGCCGGATTCCTGGGCTGGCCAACTCCAGGACTACTATGCTTGGAGTTGGGGTGATGCCTTGTTCATTGTTCTCGATCCCTACTGGTACGGCAGTTCGCGTCGTGGCGATGAACGCTGGGATCTGTCTCTGGGGGATTCACAATACCAGTGGCTGAAACAGACACTCGCAACCAGCAAGGCACGCTACAAGTTTGTCTTCGTCCATCAGTTGATCGGTGGCCGCGACCGCCAGGGACGCGGGGGTGTTGAAGCCGCCGGGTTTGGCGAATGGGGCGGCCTGAACGCCGACGGCAGCGAGGGATTCAAGGCACACCGGCCTAGCTGGGGAATGCCCATCCACAGACTGCTGGTGCGCCACGGCGTGAGCGCCGTGTTCCATGGCCATGACCACCTGTATGCCACACAGACGCTCGACGGCATCGTCTATCAGGAGGTGCCGCAGCCGGGGCATCCCGGACAAGGCGTACCCCGCTTCGCCGCCGAATACGGTTATCTGGCAGGAACGATTCTTGGTGGTGCCGGCCATCTGCGTGTGACAGTCGCGTCAGACAAGGCCACGGTCGATTTTGTCCGTGCCCAGACGGAGGGTAACCGGCAGGTCGCTCATACCTACAACATTCCCTCCATTCGGTAGAAGCGAGATTTCATGAAGCCCGCCGCCCGCTGTCTTGTCGTACTGACAACCCTATTTTTTGCTGCCATACAGACGGTCCAGGCCGAGAGGCTCACGCCTGAGCAACGGGCAGAGCGCCGCGTGCAACGCGGCGACAACCCCAATCGTTCCGGGCGTACTCCGGACGTCCTGGCGCTGCCGGCCGATGTTGCCGAACTTGATCGTCTTTCCGTCATTCTTGGCCGCCCGACTGACACCACCGTCACCGCCAGCATCGTGTCGAGCGAACCTCGGGAGGCCTTCATCGAATACGGAACTGAGCAGGGAAATTACCCACGCAAGACTTCAACTGTGAATCTCCCGGCCAATCAGTCTGCCCACGTGCTGCTTCAGGGCTTGCTCCCGGGCAAGCTGGCCTATTACCGCCTGCGTCACCGCAAGCTAGGCGAGACCGGGTTTGCAAACAGTGTCGAACAGGCTGTCCAGATGCAGCGGTCCTCAGGCAGCCGCTTCGTATTCGAAATTCAGGGCGATTCTCATCCCGAGCGCCGCAACCAGTTCGACCCGACGATGTATGCGCAGACACTGCGTGCCGTTGCGGCCGATCGTCCGGACTTCTACATGCTGATCGGTGACGATTTCAGCGTCGATACTCTGCCAATCGTCAATGCCGAGACGGTCACGCAGCGCTATCGACTGCAACGTCCCTTCCTGTCCCTGGTCGGGCAGTCCGCACCGCTGTTCCTCGTCAATGGCAACCACGAACAGGCGGCCAAGGTCAATCTGGATGGCACCCCAGACAATGTGGCCGTCTGGGCACAAAATGCCCGCAACGCCTATTTCCCGCAGCCTGCACCCGATGTTTTCTACACGGGGGACGCCACGCCGGTGCCGCACATCGGCCTGCTGCGCGATTACTACGCCTGGCACTGGGGCGATGCGCTGTTCGTGGTGATCGATCCGTACTGGCATTCCGACCAGCCCGTTGATAACGTGTTCGGTGGTGGCAAGAAACATCGGGACCTGTGGGACATCACCTTGGGGGATGCCCAGTATCGTTGGCTCAAGCAGACGTTGGAATCAAGCAAGGCGAAATACAAACTCGTGTTTGCACACCACGTGCATGGTACGAGCCGGGGCGGTATCGAGCTGGCAGGCCTGTATGAGTGGGGTGGCAAGAGTCGTAATGGGGCCGATGAGTTTGCAAAACGTAGGCCGGGTTGGGCGATGCCCATCCATCCACTGATGGTGAAGAATGGCGTCACGATCTTCTTCCAGGGGCACGACCACATCTTTGCCCGGCAGGAACTCGACGGGATTATTTACCAGACCCTTCCCGAGCCGGCCGACCCAAATTACGCGCTCTACAACGATCAGGCATTCCGGTCCGGCGACATCCTGCCGAACTCAGGCCGCATCCGCATCACCGTCGAACCGGCACAGGTGCGGTTGGAGTATGTCCGGTCCTATCTGCCGCGCGATGTAACGAACGCGCATCCCGATGGCGAGATAGCGTTTGCTTACTCTATAGAATCTGGAAAATCCCTCAAAGGTCGATAGGTCCTGAAGGACTTCATGGATTCTCCTGCAATATTTTCATAGGCCGAACTGCTGACCGGTAGATTCAGCGTTCGACAGTCAGCAATGTGATGAGATAACGGTCGCTCGTGGCCAGCGATTTTCAGTTGCATCTATGCCAGCTTGTGGCCGAACTGAGACTTATAGTGGTTCCTATGGGGGCAGGAACCCCTTGCGGGTGAATATTTCACGACTTTCAGTTTTCTGCAGATAATCAAGGAAACCACGAGCTACCTCTTGAGAGCGCGCAACGGGTGTGAGCGCTGCGGAATATACGGTTATCTTCTGAAGTGATTCGGGAAGTGGCCCGACAAGTTTTACGCCCTTCACCGGAATAATTTCCGTAATCTGTTGGATTCCGAGTTCGATCTCACCGCGAGCGACAGGTTCCACGACATATCCCGCATCGCCGAGTGTGGTCTTGGCGCGCACTGCCTCGACAATTCCTAAATGCCGCAATACCGCGGCGAAATGTTTGCCGCTGGTGCCCTTTTCTGGATCAATGTAGGTAATCGACTTGGCGGCAAGCAAGGCCTGCTTCAGAGATTCTGGCGTCGAAATATTCGGCTCAATTGCACCTTCTCTCACTGCGACGCCGACGCCGACGC
>CAIYZZ010000188.1 GCA_903930805.1 uncultured Rhodocyclaceae bacterium
CAATCATCTCGGGTGTTGGCACCATGACACCGGCGTCGAGCCTAGTGATGTCGAGCAACGCATTCAGTTGCTCGCCGAGGCTCTGGATCGACTGTGAAAGATAATTGCTGATGTGTTGCTGCTCTGCGCTCAACGCCGTCCTGTCCAAGGCTTCCTTGAACAGGTTGATCGCCTGTATCGGTTGCCGCAAGTCATGGCTGGCGGCGGCAAGGAAGCGCGTTTTGGCCTGACTGGCTGTTTCGACCGCGTCCTTCGCCGCCTGCAGTTCCTGGTTGGCGACGTAAAAGGCTTGCGTCCGTTCAAGCACCTTGTTTTCCAGCATCTCGTGGTAACGCTTCAAGTCCTGCTCATTCTGTTCGATTTCGGCCAGCATCGCATTGAAGCTGTCGACCAGTTCAGTGATCTCATCATGAAGTGCCTCGGCGTTTGGCGGCGGAGCCCGGAGTGAGAAGTTCCTGGTTGCGCGCACTTGGCGGGATGTATCGGCCAGATGAATCACCGGGCCGATAATGCGATCGATGAAACCTTTAGACAGCCCGATCGCCAGCAACAGACCCAGCAGGCTGGCACCGAAGGACAGGAAAGTCTGCCGCAGGTAAGCCTTGCGGGACTCAAGCAGGCTGGCGCGCAAATAGATATGGCCGATGACGTTGCCGTCGAGCAAGATGGGCTGGAAAACCGTGGCCGAGTTGGAAAATGGGTGGATGTCAGGAAAATATGCATTCAGTTTGTTGGGATAATCCGGCAGTTCGGTGACATCGCCATAGATGGCCAGATGGTCGCCCTCGAGCGGATAAACCGCAGCTGACTTGATTTCCTTCTGCACTTTCAGGATCTGCAAAGCCTCTGCGGCTGCGCTGCGGTCATGAAAAACGACGGCGGCGCTGGCAGCGAGGCCGGTGGCCTTGGCCGTGGTGATCAGCGCTTGACTGATTTGCTCCCGATACTTGTTCCATTCGAGAAGGGTGCCGCCCACCATTGAAATCGTCATTGCAATAATGCTGACCAGCAGAACCAACCGGAACAACTGGAAGCGTACGGAGCCTGTGCGGAGATGGGTGTGCAGTTGCTGCATGCCGCGCTACTCGATGATGCGACGTGTCAGCTTCAACAGTTGCGGATAGAAACGCAGTTCGGCGCGCTTCGCTGCGGCCAGATTGATGTCGAAGCGCGCGCCGCCTTCCTGCAACACGATCTCGATCATGCCACCGTCCGCCGCGAAACCGGCGTAGCCGCCGACAGTCAGGGTATGGGGTGTCGTCTTATCTTCGACAATACTCAGCCAGCGCTGACGGGAGTCGACATAGAGCACATCGCAATTGGCCTGTTTGCTGTAGCGTACTGTGGCCAGGGACTTGCCGCGCACCTGCCGCGTGCCGAGTTCCTCAAGCGCGTCAATCTGCGCCAGATCCCTGGTGGCGGTACATATGTGTAGTGGGTGCAGTTGCGGACGGCCAGCCTCCGCAGGCCACTCGGTGAATTTGATGAAGTTGAACAGCAGGGCTGCGCGCACCACCTGTTCCGAGGCCGTTTCAGCCGCGAAAACAAGGGCGCTGCCCAGCACCGATGACGCAAGCATCACCCACAGCCAGCGGCGAGATTGGATGAACAGTTTCATCGTCACCAGGCTTGATCCGGTCAGAACTTGTAGCGGATTTCCGCGTAGTAATTGCGCCCGGGCAGCGGCAGATTATTCGGCAGTCGCGTACTCGAGTAATCCACTGCATCTTCATCGAACAGGTTGCGAATGGATGCCGCAAACTCCCACTGCCGATCATGGGAATAGCGGATCGTGGTATCCGCCAGTGCATAAGCGCCCTCTTGTGAACGCCGATCACCGGCTGGCAGCGGCCGTTTGTCAAACCAGTTGGCTTGCAGGTTCCAGTTCCAGTTCGGCATGAATGCCCAGTCCGCGCGCAGGTAGGCTTGCTGCAAGGGGATACCCAGGTCACGCAAGGGTGATTCAACTTCTTTCATGTACGTCAGGTTGCCGGCAAGCCTCAGCGTCTTGGTTGCCTGCCACTGGGCTTCGAGTTCGATACCGCGCGTCACATAGCGGTCGAAATTCTCGAATTTGTTGGTTACCGGATCGGGTGCAATCACATCCCGCCGATCAAAGTGGTAGAGGTTGGCTCCCAGTCTCAAATCCCGCGTGGCAAGATACGAAAACGACAGGTCCCAGGTATGTGACTTTTCCGGTTTGAGATCGGGGTTGGATGCGTTCGCTGATGTCTGGGAGTAAAGCTCCAGATAGGAAGGCGCACGAAACGCCTGACCGTACATCAGTTTCGTCGTGAGTCTCTCCGTGCCCTGCCAGACCAGCGCCAAGCGTGGGTTCAACGTGCCACCGAAATCGGAGTAATGGTCATAACGCGCGCCGGCGGTGAGCTCCCAGTCCTCCGCCAGACTCCAGACATCCTGCACGAACAGATAGTTGTTCCGGCGCACACTTTCTGGCGCGAAGTTGCCAGGGACCCCGTCTATCAGTTGTTTGACAAAATACAGGTCCTGCCAGACGTAGCCACCCCCCACGCGCAGTTGGTGATTCCTGAAGCCGCTGTAAAGGCCACCGACCTCGAAATTCAAGCGTTGTTCGGCTGAATTCAAGTCGTTGAACGATTGACCCGGACCCGGCGGGCGCTCCCAAAAACCATTACCCGAGGAATAGTCGATGTCCCGATAGCGCAGTTCGGCATTGAGCCCCCAGTCCTGGGCAAAACTTGCGTTGTTGTAGAGCAGGGCAAGGCCGGTCTGGCTGTCGTTCGCGCGCGTGAGAGGATCGAGAACGGCGGCACCGGTGAGCCCGATGGCAACATTGTCGTGGCGTGTGTAATCCGCCAGCAGGCGCCAGTTTTCTTTCCCGATGGAGAGGTGGAGATCCTGATTGTTCCAACCGTAATCGGCATGGCCGGAGGCATTGAGCCTGTCCTGGGCAATGAAGGGCTGATGGCCATCCGTGTGCGATACGTCCGCCGTAAAGTTGATATCAAACCCGTTCCAGTTCGTGCCATGCTGCATCCAGCCCGCTTGGGTATCGAAACTGCCTGCCCGCACGCCCACCTCGGATTGGTTGATCTTCCCGGCGGTCTTGGTGATGACGTTGATCACGCCGGCGGCAGCATCGGAGCCGAACAACGCGGAGCCGGGCCCGCGAATAATTTCCACCCGCTCGATCATGTTTGCGGGCATGCCCTTCCAAAAAATACTCGGTGACCACACCAGATCCTTGGCCGGCGCACCATTCACCATCAGCAGAACGTTGGCACCGGAAGCACCGCGAAAAGTGATCAGCGGCTTGAAGCCGAACAGGTTGCTCTTGATGTAAATGCCCGGCACGCTCTGCAGGATTTCCATGAGATTGGTCGTGCCGGTGGCCTTGATGTCTTCTGCCGTGATGAGCGAGATGACTGCGGGCGCCCTGGAGAGACTTTTCTGTGTATTGGTGGAGATGTTGACCTTCAAATCCATCACATCTTCCAGCCTCATTGCCAGCAATTGATCCATCTCTTCCGAACTCTCCGCATAAGCGGATAGTGCTGTGAACAGACTCGTGAGCAACAGGACAAGCAAGCGTTTTTTCATGTTGTTTCCGGGGTGATGCTGGTTACCCTGCGCGCAGGATTTTCGTCAGCAGTGCCTTGACGGTATTCGGTTCGAAGGGCTTGTCGCAGATGCCCGAGACGCCGGCTTCCTCGATGGCGGCGAGCCGCCCTTGATCGGACTCGCTGGTCACCATCAGCACCGGCACCGAATTCTGCCAGCTTTTCTGGCGGATGTAGTCGATCAACCCCTTGCCATCCATCTCCGGCATGTTGTAGTCGGTGACGACCAGATCGACCATGGCCTCGTCAAGAATGGTGGCGGCTTCTTTGCCGTTGCTGGCCTCGATGAAGTGGCTGATGCCGAGGTTCTCGAGCACGCGGCGGATGAATTTGCGCGCGCTGGGACTGTCATCGACGATCAGTACCTTGAGTTCTTCGAGATCGGCCAGATCGATGTCGAGTGGGGCATCGGCATCGAGATAGTCGAGTGTTGCCCGCAATGCCATACCCAGCTGGGCTGCGGTAAAGGGCTTGGGCAGGATGCCGCAGACGCCAGATTGCCGCACCGGCTCAAGCACCTGCGGCCGGGTTTCGCTCGAAATCAGAATGAAGGGCGTGTGCTCGGTAGCCGGATCGGCACGCAGACGCTGTACCAGATCGGTGCCCGCCATGTCGGGCAGGTAGAGTGCGCTGATGATGAGCGAGGGCGCCTGCACGCCCAGCCGCGCAAACATCGCACCGGCATTTTCAAAGCGCTCGACGTTGCGCACGCCATGCTGACCAAGCAGAGCCGCGATGATGCGCCCCTGCGTTTGCGAAGGTTCGACGAGATAGACGACAAGATCGGCAAATCCTGTGAGCATGGGTTCCAGTATAGTCGCAGCATGCCGGCTCCTCCATCCCTCAATCTCGCTAGCATTTCCCGGGCGCTGGGCAGCCAGGCCTGTCGATTCGATGTCGATCTCGTGGAGCGTTGTGACTCGACGAATGCCGTCTTGCTGGCCCGCGCCGAAGCCGGTGCGCCCTCGGGCACGGTGGTGATTGCCGCAACGCAGACGGCAGGGCGGGGACGTCGCGGCCGCCAGTGGATCTCCGCGCCGGGCGACAGCCTGACGTTTTCACTCTTCTGGCGTTTCGCAGCGGGCACCGCGCCCGCCGGATTGTCGCTGGCCGTTGGATTGGCGGTTGCCAAAGCGCTTGAAAAAGTCGGCGCTGGCAGGACGGCGCTCAAATGGCCGAACGACCTCCTGCTGGAAGGCAAAAAGCTGGGCGGAATTCTGGTCGAGTTGCTGCCGGGTGCGCCGCATGCGGCCGTGATCGGTATCGGCCTCAACCTGCGTTTGCCGGCGGCACTGCCGGATGAGCTGCGTGCGCAGAGTGCGGCGCTGAATAGCGGACAAGACCCGAACATTCTCTTGGCCACGACCCTGAGCGAATTGCTGGCGGTGCTGGAAACTTTTGCAGTTACCGGATTTGCCGGCTTGCGTGACGCCTGGGCGGCACGTCATGCTTTTGAGAACGCGCCGGTGCGCCTTCTTTCCGATTTTGCGCCACCGCGTGAAGGCGTCTGCCGCGGTGTCGATGTCGATGGCGCGCTGCTGCTGGAGGCGGAGGGTCGCATCGAGCGCGTGCTATCCGGCGAAGTTTCGTTGCGGGGTGCCGGGTGATTCTCTGTCTGGATGCCGGAAATACAAGGCTCAAGTGGGGGTTGTGGGATGGCGCTGGCTGGCGGGAACAGGGTGCGTGCGCTCACGTTGCTATCGGCGAGTTGCCTCGTTCGCTGCCGGTTCCACCGTTGCAGATCGTGGCGTGCAACGTCGCGGGTGCCCGTGTGGCGGCGCAGATCGAAGCGCTTGCCGGCGCGCTGGCGGTGCCGCTCGCATGGTTTCGCAGTAGCGCCGCCGCCGGCGGGGTTGTGAATGGCTACGACAACCCTGCCCAACTCGGTGCCGACCGCTGGGCGGCGCTCATTGGTGCGCGCGCCCTGCACGCGGGTGCGGCGCTCGTGGTAATGGCCGGCACCGCGACAACGATTGACGTGCTCGATGCGGACGGCGTGTTTCGCGGCGGCCTGATTCTCCCCGGCCTTGATCTCATGCGGCAGGCGCTGGCACGCAACACGGCAGGTTTGCCGGAGGCCTGCGGAAGCTACCGTGCGACGCCGACGAATACCGACGATGCCATCGTCAGTGGCGCTCTGCAGGCGACGCTGGGTGCCATCGAACGCATGGCGTGCCGTCTCGCGAACAGCGACTTTTTATGCCTCCTCTCCGGCGGCGCGGCCGCTGCACTGGCACCGCACCTGAACCTGCCCTTGCGCCAAATCGACAATCTCGTGCTGGCGGGTTTGGTAAGATCGTGGCATGACAACCACAACCACCACAACCACTGCGCGTGACGTTTGCCTCGTGTTTGCCGATGTTTCCGGCAGCACGCAGCTTTATGAAAAGCTCGGCGATGCCGGGGCGCTGGCCGCCGTCGAGCGCTGCATCGGCGCCATGACGCGCGCGACGCAGCTCAACAAGGGGCGGGTAGTCAAGACGATCGGCGACGAGGTGATGGCGGTGTTCGATAGCGCCGCCCAGGGCATGCAGGCGGCCAGCGAGATGCAGCAGCGCATCGACGAGCTGCCGCCTCCTGCGCCGGGGGTCAAGCTGGCTATCCGTGCCGGTTTCCACTTCGGCTCGGCCTTGCTCGACAATAACGATGTCTTTGGCGACACAGTGAATACGGCGGCGCGCATGGCCGGGCTGGCGAAGGCCGGCCAGATCATCACGACCGCAGAAACCGTGGCCACCTTGCCCGAGTTGTTGCGGCAGTCATGCCGCGAGATCGATGCCCTGGCCGTCAAGGGCAAGGCTGAAAATATCCACGTCTGCGAGGTGATCTGGCAGGAGGGTGCCGAACTGACCATGATGAGCACGCGCATGGCGCCGGCCGCGCCGATGGACATTCGGATCAGGTTGCGGCATGGCGCTGATGAGCTGATCCTCGGCCCGGCGCGTCCGCTGGTGACGCTGGGGCGCGATGCGGCTTGCGACGTGGTGATCCGTGATCCGCGCGCTTCGCGCACCCACGCAAAGATCGAGCGGCGGCGCGACAAATTCGTGCTGGTCGACATGAGCAGCAACGGCACCTTTGTCACTTTTCAGGGTGAGGCCGAGGTCGCTCTGAAGCGCGAGGAAACTACCCTGCGCGGCAGTGGTCATGTCGCCTTCGGGCATAGCAGCAACTCGACCGAAAATGTCGAGCTGCTGCAGTTTGCCATCGAAGGCTGATGCCTCTGCTCCCCCGCCGTTTCAGATACTGATCCTCTTCAGCTTTTCCGGGTTGCGAATCACGTTTTCGCGGCGTGGCGGCGGCGCAGTCATGAGTGAAGCCGCCGGCAGGGCATCGAGCTTGCCCAGGGTTTCGGGCGCGGCGCAGCTGGCCTCGAATGCCAGCGTTACCTCGCTGCCGTTCTTGGCCGTGACATTGAGGCAGGTCTTGCCCAGCTTCTGGTTGATCGGCGCGACCAGGCCCGCGGCGACCAGATCGGCCGGATCGGTCAGCCCACCGGAGATTTCGGCCGCGTAACGCGCTTCGGTCGACGATGAATTTTCCAGTGTGATGGCCAGCACCGGGCGCAGGCCGGTGAACTCGCGTAGCAATGCCTGTGCGGTTTCCTTGCCGGGCAGGCCCTGCAACTTGAGCGCGACCTTCTGGCCGACAAAGTTGAAATGTTGCAGGAAGAAGTTCTTCGAGAATTCTTCGCCGATCAGCTTGCCGACATCGCGCAGCGCCTGGTCTTCGGTCGCCCAGCTCTGTTTTTCGGGAATCTGGGTGTTGTAGTAAATCTCCTCGCCACTCTTTTTGTCGGTGCATTTCACCGTCCATGAGGTCAGCACGAACTTTTCGATGGTGATGCCCGAAGCTTCCAGCGTGTGCTGGAGTTTCTTGAACTTGGCTTCACCGGCAACCGCAAAGTCGGCAAGGTTGCCCTGGTCGTCGTTCATCAGGCGGAAGCCGAAGGACTGGATGCGTTCCTTGAGGAGGTTCTCGGCGACCGGCGAGCGCGGCGCGGGGGCATTCGGGTCACCCGCGCTTTGCGCGCTACGGGCGTTGATGGCCACGGCAATCTTCGGATCGCCATTGTTGCGGATGAACTCGACGCGCTCTTCGCGCGACATCTGGTTGAGCGATTTCTGCACCTGGCGGACATTGACGGTGGCGCGTGCGGTGAGCGACATCAAGCCGTCCTTGCCCTGCTGCGGTGCCTGTTCTTCGCGCATGGCCTGGATGAAGCTGCCGCTGTTGGCGAGCAACTTGGCCTGGATCAGGCCGTAGTTCTGGGTCAGGGAGTTCTGTTCGATATAGAGGGCCGCAGCTTTTTCCACCAGCTGGCGGCGGGCATCCTCGCGCAGATCGGCCTGCATCAAGCCCTGATCCTGTTTGTAG
>CAIYZZ010000189.1 GCA_903930805.1 uncultured Rhodocyclaceae bacterium
CTAAGCTGGCTGACCGCCGCATTGATCTGGGCCGCGCCGGATGACTGTTCTTCGGAGGCCGCCGTGATCTCCTGCACCAGATCCGAAGTTTTCTTGATGCTGGGCACAATTTCGTCGAGCAGCTTGCCGGCTTGCTCGGCCATCTTCACGCTGGAGCCGGCGAGTTGCCCGATCTCTTGCGCGGCAACCTGGCTGCGTTCAGCCAGCTTGCGCACTTCGGCAGCGACGACGGCGAAACCCTTGCCGTGTTCGCCGGCACGCGCGGCTTCGATGGCGGCGTTCAAGGCCAACAGGTTGGTCTGGTAGGCGATGTCATCGATGATGCCGATCTTGCTGGCGATCTGCTTCATGGCATCGACGGTGTTATTCACCGCCTGGCCGCCTTCGGTGGCTTCGGCGGCCGACTTGTTGGCCATGCCGTTGGTGACCTTGGCATTCTCGGTGTTCTGCGTGATGCTGGCGGTCATCTCTTCGATGCTGGCCGTGGTCTCTTCGACCGAGGCGGCTTGCTCTGAACTCGACTGCGACAAGCTCTGCGCTGTCTGCGAGACCTGGCCGGCCGCATTGTTGAGGGCATCCGAGGCGACATTCACCTCGCTGATGATCTGCGTCAGCTTGCCCACCATGGTTTCCATCGCCGCCATCAGCATGCCGGTTTCATCCTTGCTGTCGGAGGTGATCTTGATGGTCAGGTTGCCTTCAGACAGTTCGGTGGCGGCAGCAGCGGCTTCGGCGACCGGGCGGGTGATGCTGCGCGTGATGAACCAGGCAAAAAGAACGGTGAGGAGCACGGCAATGATAGAGATGATCAGCATCAGACGTTCCGTCGCCGTGACTAGCTCGTCGGCATCCTTGACCGATTTACTCAACAACTCGGTTTGCAAGTCGATCAGATCATTGACGCTTTTGATGTAGTCGTTGAATGTCTTGCGCAGATCGACCATCAGAAACTCGGCTGCTTCGTCACGCTTGCCGGTCCGCATCAGCGTTTCAAACTTCTCCTGCTGAGGAACATAGATCGCACGGCTCTCCTGGACACGCTTGAGGACCGCCTTGCCTGCGTCGGACTTGATGGCGGCGGTCAGTTTCTCCAGCGTGTCGCCAATCTTCTTGCGCTCGGCGGGAATGCGGTCAAGTTCCTTGCGCATGTTTTCATCGCCCTTCACCAGCAGCGAATTGCGCTGAATGCGACCGATGGCGTTGATGGCATCGATGATGTCATTGGCCTGCGCGGTCTTGACAGAATCTATGGAGATGCCTTCGATTTGGTCATTGAGCGCACTAAATCGCATGTAGCTGACTGTGGCAATGGTGATCAGCAATGCCAGCGTGACGGCAAAGCCCAACCCGAGACGGATACCGATTTTCAGGTTCTTGAACATGGAAGACTCCTTTTTTAGGCGGAAACTGCTAACAAAACGGATTCAACAGAAAAAGTCGGCGCTGGCGGGACGGCAATTTTCTTCATTTTCCGACCTTTGCCGTAAAACCAATCGGTCGATTCTTGGGTGTCGGCTCGCTCATCAATTGGCGAATGGCGTCAATCAATCCGGCGATCGCCTGATCGTGCCCACCAATCTTGCGTTCAAGCGCTTCCAGTTTGGCTGCGAGATCTCTGTGCGTGGAGAGCATTCCCCGTAGCTGTACGAAGGTGCGCACGACAAGAATGCTTACATCAGCGGCCCGTTCCGAGCGTAGGACGTTACCCAGCATCAGCGCGCCGTGTTCTGTGAAAGCGTAGGGTAATGCGACTGAAAATTTAAGCTTCGCGAGGTGGTCACAATTTGTGATCACCTCCAGTTTTTCTTCCTTGGACAGATGAAACATGAAGTCGGCGGGGAAGCGTTCCAGATTGCGTTTGACCGCCTGGTTTAGGGCGCGTGTTTCAACACCATACATTTCTGCCAAGTCGGCATCCAGCATTACCTTTTGCCCACGAATCAGCAGAATGCGCTGGGCAACGGCCTCCGAAGAAAGCCTCGTAAAGGTCGGCGCTGGCGGGACGGCAGTTGGCATCTGTTTAGCGCGCTTCGAGTGCCGGGACGGCATGGGCACCAATCGGATGCCGGCGTTCCTCGGTCTGGCTGGCCAGATGGGTGAGGGCTTGTACGTCGAGAATCAGTGCCACTTCGCCGCTGCCGAGGATGGTGGAGCCACCGATGCCGCGCAGATGCTTGAAGAGGCTGCCGAGCGGCTTGATGACGGTCTGGAATTCGCCGAGCAACTGGTCGACGACGATGCCGGCCTTGCGACCGCCGGCCGAGATGACGACGACGTTCTCGCGTTGCGGCGGCGCGCCTTCGACATCGAAAAATTCGCGCAGACGGATAAAGGGCAGCACTTCGCCGCGCAGGTTGAGCATGTGGCCGCGTGTGGCGTCGTCGCGCAACTCCAGGCATTCGACCACGCTGTCGAGCGGGATGACGTAGGAGAAGGCACCGACCGAGGTGAGGAAGCCGTCGATGATGGCAAGCGTGAGCGGCAGGCGGATGATGAAGCGCGAACCGACGCCGACTTCGGTCTTGACGTCGACCTGACCACGCAGGGCCTGGATGTTGCGGCGGACGACGTCCATGCCGACGCCACGGCCGGACAGGTTGCTGACTTTCTCCATGGTGGAGAAGCCGGCTTCGAAGATGAGGTTGACGATTTCTTGTTCGGAGAGCGTCTGACCGGGCTGGATGATGCCTTTTTCGATGGCCTTGGCCTGGATCTTCTCGGCTTTCAGGCCGCCGCCGTCATCCACCACCTCGATGATGATGCTGCCCGAGTCGTGGAAGGCGTTGAGCTCGACGCGCCCTTTTACGGGTTTGCCATTGGCGGCGCGCACATCGGCCGGTTCGATGCCGTGGTCGAGAGCGTTTCTGACCAGATGCATGAGCGGGTCGCCGATTTTTTCGACGACGGATTTGTCCAGCTCGGTCTCGGCCCCGGTGATGATGAGGTCGATATCCTTGCCGAGTTCGCGCGAGGTGTCGCGCACGACGCGATTGAAGCGGTTGAAGGTTTCACCGATCTGCACCATGCGCAGTTGCAGGGCGGAATCACGGATGTTTTCAACGAGCCGCGAGAGCACCGAGGTGGCTTCAACCAGCGTGACCTGCTTGCTCTTTTGCGCCAGCAGGTTGGCTGAAGCACCGGCGATGACCAGTTCGCCCACCAAGTCGATGAGTTGGTCGAGCTTGTCGGCCTGCACGCGGATGAGGCGCGCGTCGGCCGATTTCTTTTCGGCAACCTGTTTTTGCTTGGCGGCAGCAGCCTCGACGATCTCGGGCTGCACCATTTTCTTGTCAATGAGGATGTCGCCGAGTTGCGGGGTGGGTTGCTCGGTGGCCTCAGCGATCTTGGCGGCAGCAACCTGGCGGCGCAGGCCCTGTTCGAGTTCTTCCTGCGTCAGGGCACCAGACTTGACGAGGATTTCGCCGAGCCGCAGGCTTTCTTCGGGCAGGCGCTCGATCAGGCCGAGGTAATCGTCCATCTTGCTGTTGGGCGGCAGGATGTAGAGGTCGCATTCGTCGCGACAGAAGGAAAAAACGTTTTCGATCTGCTCCTTGCTGGCGTGCGAGCGCAGCGTGATCTCGAAGCCGAGATAGCAGCACTCCGGATCCATGTCTTCACCATTCGGCATGGCGTCGTAGAGCGTGGCCAGGTGCGCGATTTCACCGAGATTGAGCAGGTAGCGCAGGAAAGCCAGCGGTTCCATGCCCATCTTGAGGACATCGCGGCCAAAGCGGATCGAGATGTGCCAGCAGTCGCTGATGGCGGTGTCGCCGCCGGTGCGTTCGACGTTGCCGACGTTGGCTTCGACCATATTGGCGTTTTCCGCTGCCGGGCTGGCACCTGTGAAGGTGCGCAGTTCATCAGCGGTGACTTCCCCCGACTTTTGCACGACCGGGTCGGCATCCATGTAACCCTGATCGACGCGGTCGAGCAGGGCGCCAATGTGGTCGCAACCTTTCAACAGCGCGGAGATAAGTTCGCCGCTGACCTGAATTTCATCATTGCGCAGCTTGTCGAGCAGGTTTTCGAGAACGTGGGTGAATTTCTCGATGTGGTGCAGTTCGACTACGCCGGATGCACCTTTGATGGTGTGGGCGGCACGAAAGACGGCGTTGAGGGTTTCGGCATCGTGCCCACCCTGTTCCATGAGCAACAGTCCCTCTTCCATGGCGGTTAACTGCTCACGGGCTTCCTGGGCAAAGACGCTAATAAGTTCTTCCATGACTGATGTCCTCAGTGGCCGGCGGGAATAACCATGGGATCGCCGAAGAAGGCGTCCATGTTGTAGAAATCGATGACATCGCGCACGGCGGGGCTGTGGGCGATGATGCGCAGGGTGTGGCCTTGGCGCTGGCTTTCGCGCTTGGCCATTACCAGCAACTGAAAGCCGGCGGTATCCATTTCACCGACGTGCGAAAGATCAAGTTCGAGGATGGCTGCCGTTTGCAGGCCGGTGAGTAACTGGGCCTTGATCTCGCCGGCGTTGTAGATCGTCATCGGGCCGTCGAGCATCAGATGTACGGCACCGTCCGTCGTGGTTTGTGTGGCGAATTCTGTCACGGTCATACCTCCTGATCAGAATGGTTCAACTCAGAATAATTCGACTTTTGCTCCGCCCTGGTCGTGATCGCTGGCGGAACTGCTACCGGTCTTGAGGGCACCGTGATGGCTATCACGTTGCGAATTCATCACGTAACTGTTGTAAATCTCGTCGAGATGCTCCGCGAGCGGCCGCAGTTCGAAATGCGGGTCTTCGAAAGCGGCCAGCCGCTCGGCCAGCAATACCGAGTGCCCATCGAGGCGGTCGAGCGCATTGATGACCTGTTCGATCTGCTGGCGCGTGACGTCCTGAAACTGCACGCTGGCCAGCGCATCCATGAACATGGAAGATAGCTGCTGGCTGGATTCGCGCACCTTGGCCAGCACCTCGGCATCGTGCTGTGTCATTTTTTGATAGGTTTCGCCCAGTTCGTTGAGCTGGGTCGAAAAGCCTATCAGGGCTTCGCGCTCGGAATTGATGTTGCTGTGTTTCAACTTGTCCTGGAACTGCGTCTCGATGGAAATGGCGACTTGGTTGATGCCATGATTGATTTGCCCCACCGCCTTCTCGGCTTCGCCCGACAGTTTGCGTACTTCGTCGGCGACGACGGCAAAACCACGGCCCGCCTCGCCGGCACGCGCAGCTTCGATGGCGGCGTTGAGCGCCAGCAGATTGGTCTGGCCCGAGATGCTGCGGATGAGGTCGACCAGCTTGGTGAGTGAACGCGCTTCTTTAACCACGGTGGCGATGCGCTGCTGGTCGATTTCGGATTCGTTGACGCGCTGGGCAATGTAGGAGTCGAGCTTTTCGATCAGGGTGCGGTTTTGGGCGATACGGTTGTTCGACGAGGCGATCAACACGTTGGTTTCCTGTGTGGTGGTGTCAACGAAATTGCTTAAATTCGTGATGATTTCGTCGATACCTGTCAGCCGCGAGGTAATGTCGTAAGCGGCTTTTTCTGTTTCATCGACGATGACGTTGAGCTGGCCGCGCACCACATCGTTGAAGGTCTTGACCTGCTTGAGTTCGCCGCCCACCTGTTCGGCGGCATCGACGTAGGTGTCGGCGCGAGCAGCCTGTTCAGCCTCGCGCAGGGTGAGCCCCAGCATCCAGTCGCGGAAAATGGCGATAGAGACGAAGCGTTGCGCCACGAAAGCTACAGTAATGATAAGAAAGACGCCC
>CAIYZZ010000190.1 GCA_903930805.1 uncultured Rhodocyclaceae bacterium
AGATGGCCGGGATTGGCTCCGTGGATGAGGATTTCAAACCTGCCACCCGCTTCGATTCCTGGTTGGACATGCGCTGCCAGCCCTATATTGAGTGGATTGACAGGGAAGCTGGAGGCAGAGTCACCCGGATAACCGGCTGCCCGCCCACCTGCGACCACGGCCCCAAGATGTTATGGTGGAAAAATGAACGCCCAGAGGAATATAAGCGCATTGCGAAGTTTGTGACCCCGTCCGGGTATGTGGCCGGTTTGATGGCAGGCCTCAAGGGCGAACAGGCTTTCATGGATCACACCTTTATCCATTTTTCTGGCTTCAGTGATGCGCAGGCCGGGACATGGTCCGCCGAACTGTGTGACATCCTCGGGATGGATATGGAAAAATTGCCGCGCATCGTGGAGCCGTGGCGCACGGTGGGCGAAGTGACCGAAAGCGCGGCGAAGGATTTTGGACTGGCGCCAGGCACTTTAATCGCCGCAGGGGCCGGTGATACAGCCGCGAACGCATTGGGTGCAGGGATTGTGCGTTCTGGCATGCTCTTTGATGTAGCCGGGACGGCCTCCGTCCTGGCGGGTTGCACCGACTCTTTCGTGGCGGATGTACAACATCGCGCCTTGCTGACCATGCGTTCCGTCATACCGGGGTTGTGGAACCCGCTGGCCTATATTGGCGGGGGCGGCATTGCGCTGCGCTGGTTCCGCGATCAGTTTCACAACACATCCCAAGGAAAGTCGCTGCCCCTGGAAGAAGATCTCTATGAGCAAATGATCGCCAGTGCGGTGAAAATTCAGCCCGGGGCGGAAGGCTTGTTCTTCTCGCCGCACCTGGGCGGGCGCATCTGTCCTTCCGCACCGGGGATGCGCGGCGCCTGGTTGGGCCTTTCCTGGGGTCACACCCAGGCGCACCTCTTCCGGGCTGTGTTGGAGAGTGTTGCCTATGAATATGCCTACTACCTGGGCATCCTGCGTGAGCAGCTGCCCGGCATCGAAATGCTGGAAGCGCGCACGGTGGGCGGCGGTGCCCGCAGCGCTGGCTGGAACCAGGTTAAGGCCGACGTGCTCGGCATCCCTTATCAGCGCTTGAAGCGCAGCGAGTTTGGCACCTGGGGCAGCGCCCTCATCGCAGGCAAGGCTGCCGGTCTGTTTGATGACCTGGCGGCGCGCGCTGCCGAATCCGCCCAGCCTGATGGCGAACCGGCCCTCCCCAACCCAGCCAATCGCCAGGTTTATGATCGGCTGGTTGGGAAATACATTGCCATGCAGGAAATGCTGGAACACTGGTATCAAAATTAACTTTCCTATCTGCAATTTGCAGCCAAGGAACGAACCGTCATTTTATTAAGGAGTATTTGTGATGAAAACAGCCGTGCGTATTTGTATGATTGGAGCGGGTCGGGTGGGGAAACTTCACACTGGCTCGATCATGCGGCGCGTCCCGGGCGGGACCGTGGTTGCCCTGGTCGACCCGATGCGCGAAATTCGAGATGGGCTGGCTGCGGAGTATGGCATAGAGTCAACCTTCGATACGTTGGAGCAGGCGCTGGAGAGTGCGAAGTTTGACGCAGTGGTCATTACCACCCCAACCCCCACCCATACGCCTCTTGCGATCACAGCCGCCGGGCAAGGCAAACACGTCTTTTTAGAGAAACCCATGGCGCTCAGCCTGAAAGAGTGTGACCAGATCTCGGAGGCCGCCCAGCGCGCTGGTGTCATCCTCCAACTTGGGTTTATGCGCCGTTTCGATCCCGAATTTGCCGTTGCCGCGCAGCGCATCCAGGCCGGTGAGATTGGCCAGCCGATGATGATCAAGTCTCTGACCCACGGACCAGGTCTGCCGCCAGCCTGGGCGCGTGACCTGACCACCTCCAACGGCATGTTGGCCGAGGTGAATTCACATGATTGGGATAGCACCCGCTGGTTGATGGGTGCCAATTACGAACGCGTTTACACCGAAACTGCCAACTTTAAGGGCGCAGCCAATAACGTGGACACGCCCAACTTTTATGACAACGTGCTGGTTAACCTGCGCTTCGAAAACGGGGGGCTGGGCATGATCTCAGGGATTTGCCCATGCGGTTATGGTTACGATGCTCGCGTGGAGATCTACGGCGATAAGGGCATCATGCAGATCGGCGAGTTGAAAGGCCAGGCCGTGGTGGTGTGCACCAACCGGGACCAGGGATTGATCACACCCATCTACCGCACCTGGCCGGAGCGCTTCGCGTGGGCCTATGTGTATGAGATGGAACATTTTGTGGAATGCATCCAAAAAGAAATCACCCCGAAGGTAAGCGCTGAAGATGGTCGCTGGGCCGTGGCGGGTGTGTTGGCTGGAACGCGATCCTTCCTTGAGGAGCGCCCGGTCTATTTGAAAGAGATTCTGGGATAAACCAATGACCGAGAAACGCTCCATGCTCGCGGCGGTCTATCATGGCCCACAAGATCTGCGCGTAGAACGCATTCCTGTGCCACAAATTGGTCCGGATGAATTGCTATTGCAGGTAAAAAGCGCATCCATCTGTGGCACAGACCTGCGCATTTTCCACGGCGGCCATCGCATGTTCCCTGCCGGAACTGTCCGTGTCCCCGGACATGAAGTCGTGGGAGTGATCTCCAGCCTCGGGTCTGAAGTTGACGGGTTGGCTATCGGGCAGACTGTTTTTATCGCTCCCAATATGGGCTGCGGACATTGCCAGCAGTGTATCTCCGGGAACAATAATCGCTGTGCATCCTATCAGGCGCTTGGCGTCACCATTGACGGTGGCTTTGCCGAATATATGCGGGTGCCTGCAGCCGCCATCAAGGGTGGCAACGTAATGCCAATCAAAAGCGAAACGGTGGATCCGGCTGTGGCCGCCCTGATTGAACCGTTTGCCTGTGTGCTGCGTGGTCAGGATGTGTTAAACATCCGCCCCGGTGAGACTGTGCTGGTTATCGGTGCTGGGCCAATCGGGATTATGCACGCAAAATTGGCCCAACTGCGCGGCGCTGGCAAGGTCTTGGTGAGTGAAACCAATCCCGAGCGGGCTGCCCAGGCGCTTACCCTGGGCGCGGACCGGGTGATCAACCCGGCTCTGGAAGATCTGTCGGCGGTGATCACAGAAGAAAGCGGTGGAATGGGAGTAGATGTGATCATTGTTGCCGCGCCTGCTCATGCTGCCCAGGAAGCAGCCTTGCAGTATGCCGCCATTGGTGGGCGCATCAACTTCTTCGGCGGCCTGCCTAAAGATCGCTCTTCGATAAATTTTGATTCGAATCTTGTCCACTACAAAGAGCTGTTGGTGACCGCGACGACTGCTTGCAGCACCAGTGATTGCCGCCGCTCAGCCCAGATCATCTCAACCGGGAAGGTGGATCTGAGCAGCTTGATCAGCCGGCGCTTTCCATTGACCGCGGCCCTGCCTGCATTCGCTGCGGCGGAAGATCGCAAATCCCTAAAAGTGGTGCTGGAACCATAATCATGCAAGCCAAACCAGGTTCAGAAGCTCCTGCAGTGATGACTGTCCTTGGTCCCCGACCGGTGGAACAGATAGGCATCGCTGATGCGCACAATCACGTTTGGATTGACGTTGTTCCAGGGGCCGCCCCGGACAGCCCGCATCTGGATGATTCGGCGCAGATCCTGGCTGAACTTGTTGAATACAGGTTGGCTGGCGGCAACACAATTTTGGATTGCCAGCCCGCTGGCTGCGGCCGAAATGGTATCCAACTTTATGAATTGTCCCTTGCAAGTGGGGTAAACCTGGTTGCATGCACCGGATTTCACCGTCAGCGCTACTATGCTCCTGACTACTGGCTCTGGCAGCGGGATGCCGGGAAAGTTTCGCAGTATCTGATCCGCGAATTCTCCCAGGGTCTGGAAGAAACGCGCAACCTGGCGCAGATTGTCAAACCGGGCTTCATTAAAATCGCTTGCGAAGTTGATCTTGACCATACGCCGCAGGCCGCCCTGGAAGGTGCAGCGATCGCGGCTGCGACTACCCACGCTGCTATTGAAATCCATACAGAAAAAGGCGGCGATGCGGAGAATATTGTGCGTTATTTCATCGACCACGATGTAAGCGCCCATCAGTTGATCCTGTGTCATATCGATAAACGTCCGGATTTTGGTTTGCATCGTTCGCTGGCCCAGGCAGGCGTTTTACTCGAATACGATACATTTTATCGGGCCAAATATGCTCCACAGGATAATTTATGGCCCCTGATTGAAAAAATGATTTCCGCCGGGCTGTCTTCTGCAGTGGCATTGGCAACGGATATCGCCGAGGAAAATATGCGTTGCAGCGCGGGCGGGCCCGGTTTCGTTGGTTTTTTGACAATCATCCGCGCTGGCCTCGCCGACCGGGGAGTTTCTCCCGATACCATGAAAAACTTGCTGGGTGGCAACCTCGCTTGCCGCCTGGCTATTTGATAAATTTTGTTTTAGGAGAACTTACATGCCTGACTTGCCGTTCCAATTTACTCTTCCCTTTCCGGGGCTGATTCCGTCCAAATATGACGGCTACATCCAGCGCAAACTCAGCTCGTTGCGTGGACAGTTCCTCGACACGGCCGCCTACGAGCAAATGCTGGCCGTCGAAGACACCCTGGTTTATGAAGTTTATGAAATCCACCGTCCGGAAGTGGTCGGCGAAATCCTCTCCGGCATCTCGATCGTCCATCCCGGCCGGGTGGGCCAGGAGTTTTTCATGACCAAGGGCCATTTCCATACCGTACTGGAAACCGCCGAAATATATATGTGTCTCAAAGGCGAGGGCTTCATGGTTATGGAAACTCCGGAAGGCGAGACCTGCGTGGAATCCCTCGGCCCAGGTGTTGTCCTGTATGTTCCACCCAGCTGGGCGCACCGTTCGGTCTGCACCTCGCGCCAGCAGGATTTGGTGACCTTTTTCGCTTATCCCGCCGATGCCGGGCACGATTACGGCACGATCGAGCGCCAGGGTTTTGGCAAGCTGGTCTGCGAAGCCGCCAATGGCAGCGTCGAGATTGTCGATAATCCGCGCTGGAACAAGCCGTGAGCCGTATGGAGCTGAAAAACTGCACCCTGCTGGTCACGCCGACCTCGTATGGCAAGAATGATCCCAGCCTGAAGACTGAACTTGAGCAGCTGGTCGGCAAGGTGATTTACAACCCAACCGGCAAACCGCTGACCTCCGCTGAAGTCGCCGCGCTGCTGCCCGGCGTCGATGGCTATATCGCCGGGCTGGATGGGATCGATGCCGCCGCCCTGGCCGCCGCCGACCGTCTGAAAGTGATTGCCCGCTACGGCGTCGGCGTTGATTGTGTCGATTTGGAGGCGGCCCACCAGCGCGGGATCATCGTCACCAACACGCCGGGCGCGAATTCCGTTTCGGTGGCGGAACTGGCGCTGGGCCTGATCCTGGCCCTCATCCGCCAGATCCCCGAAGCTGCTACCGCCACCCGCCAGGGGAAATTTCCGCGTCTGTCGGGTGTTTCCCTCGAAGGCAAAACCGTCGGCATTCTCGGCCTGGGCGCGATTGGCAAACAACTCGCCCGCCGCCTGCACGCCTTCGACTGCCGCCTCCTGGCCTTCGACCCCTATCCCGACCTGGAATTTGCCCGCGCTCACGCTGTGCAATATCTCCCGCTCGATGAAATCTTGCCGCAGGCCGACTTTATCAGCCTGCACCTGCCGCTGCTGCCCGAAACCCGGCGGTTGGTTGATCAAAGTTTCCTCGCCAAGATGAAAAAGGGCGCTTACCTGGTCAATACCGCCCGCGGCGAAGTCATCGATGAAACCGCGCTGTACGAAGCGCTGCAAAGCGGTTACCTGCGCGGAGCTGCATTGGATGCCTTTGCCACTGAGCCGCCCGATCCATCCAATCCGCTGTTGGCCCTCCCGCAACTGATTGGCACGCCCCATCTCGGCGCGCAAACCGATGGCGCAACCAACAACATGGGCCGGATGGCGCTGGAAGACTGCCTGACCGTCCTGCGCGGCGAAGCGCCGAAGTATCGCGTGTTCTAAATCCGATGGTCGAGTAGCTCCGACCGCTCTTGGCGGGGCGTACCCTGGCACCGCCCGTCAGGGCAGGTGTCGAGACCAGTATTTCTAGACATACCAAACGTGTTGGTCTCGATACGGCAGAAAAGCGTCCGCCTACTCGACCAACTCAATGAAAAGATTATTTCTCAAAAAGAGTGCGGTAAAAGTCAAGAGGCAAAAAGAAGCAATATTGAACCTTAAAAAAGGGAATAACAAGCAAAATTAATAGCATCTGCCGCTTTGGAGTGTTGGCGGAAATTTGAGATGGAGCGCAATAAATTGTCAGCTATGCGGGTGGCAAGCTGCCGAGATCAAAGATGGCCTGAGACCTCCTGTGGGCGGTAGGCTTCCTTGCGGTGTAGCAGTCCCACAAAAAGGCCTATGCTTTTGCGAGCCGTGAGTACCAGGGCGCGCTTGTGCTTGAACCGAATGGCTTCACGGAATTTGGAGCCATAGAAAGAGACATAGGCAGGGATATGGCGGCGCATGCCATTGGCTGCCTG
>CAIYZZ010000191.1 GCA_903930805.1 uncultured Rhodocyclaceae bacterium
CGCGTTGATGAATTGTGGGGACCGAGCGGTTCCGCCACATTGACCCAGGAACACCTCGCACCGCTGACAACGCTGGTCTGCGACGTACTACTGCTCGGCACTGGCCGCAAGCAGCGCTTCCCGCATCCCGCACTGTTGCGCCCGCTGATTGAAGCCGGTCGCTGCATCGAAATAATGGACACGCGGGCTGCCTGCCGCACCTACAACATTCTCGTTGCCGAGGGCCGGATAGTGGCTGCGGCGTTGATCATCGAAACCGATTCCACTGACTAATGCCTGCCGCTCGCCAGAATCAACACAATCCCTTGCGCATCGCGCTGAAGATCGACGTTCCAACCTATCGCGCCACTCTCGAAGGGGTACCCACGCTGGCAGACATTCTGCGTCGACACGGTGCCGGTGCGAGCTTTGTTTTTGCACTCGGACCCGATCGGTCCGGCCGGGCAATCGGCCATCTCGGCAGCCCTCATCTGCATGGCCGTGCTACCCATACCTCGCTGTCAGGCCATTTCGGCCTGCGCTCCCTGTTGTATGGCAGCCTCCTGCCGGCACCAAGTATCGGCCAGCGCTGCGCGGACATACTACGCAAGGTGCGCGATGACGGCTTCGAGGTCGGTCTGCATGGCTGGGATACTTTGGCCTGGACGGCGGAAGTGGAAAATGCCGACACCGCCTGGAGTGAAATCCAACTCAAGCATGCTGTCGAATCCTACGAACAGATTTTCGCCTCCCCCCCCAAACTGCATGCTGCCCCCGGCTGGCGTTCGAACCCCCACAGCCTGCGCCTGACCCAACGCCAGGGCTTCACTTACGCCAGCGACACTCGCGGCCGCCACCCATTCGTACCCGTCTGGAACGGCGAGATCGTCCGCTGCCCGCAATATCCGACCACCCTGCCCACACTTGACGAACTCGCCGACCGTGCCAAGCCTGATCCACAGGCGTTATGCGACCAGTTGCTGGCACTGACGGCCGAACCTGCGCCCACAGGTCACGTCTTCAGCCTGCGCGCCAGACAAAATACAGCGCAGCATGTCGATCTGATCGAGGCGCTGCTGACCGGCTGGCGCGAACAGGGCTACGAACTCACCTCTATTCAGACGCTGGCCGCCGGCCTCGACATGGATAAACTTCCCCGGCATGAAGTTGTGGTCGGTACGGTGCCGGGACGTTGCGGTACCCTGCTGTTGCAAGGCGAAGAATTTCTGTCAGCCTGGAGATATTCCCCATGAACGCCAAACGTGCCACCAAGCCAGCCAGAGCAGGCAAAACTACCAAGCTGTTCGTGCTCGACACCAACGTGCTGATGCACGATCCGACGAGCCTGTTCCGCTTCGAGGAGCACGACATCTACGTGCCGATGATGACGCTCGAGGAGCTCGACGCCAACAAGAAAGGCATGTCAGAAGTGGCGCGCAACGCGCGCCAGACCAGCCGCATGCTCGACGAGATCGTCAGCGGCAGCGAAGAGTCCATCAAGAACGGCATTGAACTCGCCGCGCCATCGCACGATCTGGCAACCGGACGACTATTCCTGCAGACCGAGGCCATCAACAATGTACTGCCTTCGTCCCTGCCGACCGCACGCGCTGACAACCAGATCATTGGCGTGGCGATGCACCTGCATGAGAGACAACCGAAGCGGCCGGTGATCCTTGTCACCAAGGACATCAACATGCGCATCAAGGCCCGCGCGCTGGGCCTTGACGCACAGGACTACTTCAATGACAAGGTACTGGAGGATACCGACCTTCTCTACACCGGCAGCCTCGAACTACCTCAGGATTTTTGGGATACGCACGGCAAGGGGCTGGAGTCATGGAAGAAGGACAGCCGCACCTACTACCGCATCAAGGGCCCGCTTTGCCCCGACCTGCTGGTCAATGAGTTTGTCTGGCAGGAGGGGCCGCAGCCCCTGCAAGCCTGGGTAAAAGTCGGTGCTGGCAAGACGGCGGAACTCGAAACCCTGATCGATTATGCCCACACCAAGAATGCCGTGTGGGGCATCACGGCGCGCAACCGCGAACAGAACTTCGCACTCAATCTGCTGATGAACCCCGACATCGATTTCGTCACACTGCTCGGCCAGGCCGGCACCGGCAAGACGCTGCTGACGCTGGCTTCCGCTCTGACCCAAACCCTGGAACAAAAGCGCTTCGCTGAAATAATCATCACCCGTGTCACCGTGCCGGTGGGTGAAGACATCGGTTTCCTGCCGGGCACCGAGGAAGAAAAGATGACACCGTGGATGGGTGCGCTGGAAGACAACCTCGAGGTGCTCAACAAACCGGCCGAGGAAGGCGAAAAAGCCGCAGGCAGCTATTCAGGTGACTGGGGGCGCGCGGCGACCATGGATCTGATCAAGAGCCGTATCAAGGTGAAATCACTCAACTTCATGCGCGGCCGCACTTTCCTCAACAAGTTTCTCATCATCGACGAGGCGCAGAACCTGACGCCAAAGCAGATGAAAACGCTCATCACCCGCGCTGGCCCCGGCACCAAGGTCGTCTGCCTCGGCAACATCGCACAGATCGACACGCCCTATCTGACCGAGGGATCATCGGGCCTGACCTACGTCGTCGATCGCTTCAAGGGTTGGGCGCATTCCGGCCACATCACCTTGCAGCGCGGAGAACGTTCACGCCTCGCCGACCACGCTGCCGAGGTGCTGTAAAGCCGTCCCCCGGTTGGCGGCAAGCCCGCACTCGCCGTCCCGCCAGCGCCGACTTTTCATGGCTACCCTGCTGATTCATCACGCTGCCGGTGACCAGCATCTCGAGGTCACCGAAGGTCAGTCTGTACGCGATGTGCTGGATACCACCGACCTGCGCGTGCGCGCCGCCTGTGGCGGTACCGGCACCTGCGGCGCCTGCGTGATAAAACTCATCGGCGGCGAAGTCAGCGCACCCACTGTCGCCGAGTACATGAAGCTGACACCCGACGAGCGCGCTGCCGGCACTCGACTCGCCTGTCAGCTGCGCCTCAAGGGCGACGCCGAAATCCTGCTCGATCAGCCCGCGCCGCCCTCGCACTGGAAAAGCATTCCGCCGGAGAACCTCGTCGCATCCAGCGGCAGCCTGCCCGATTTGGCGGAAAATATCTATGGCGTGGCAGTCGATCTCGGCACGACTCATGTCCGTGTTGCCTTGTGGGATCGCAAGCACGGCAAGCGCATCGCTACACGACGCGGCCCCAACCCGCAAGGGGCATTCGGCGCCGATGTGCTGAACCGCCTCGACGCCGCGCGCACCTCTCCGGCACGCGCGGCCGAACTGGCGAAACTCGCTCGCACGGCGATCGTTCAGGCGGTGCGCGACATCCTCGCCCGCGATGTCGGCGAGGTGACACCAATGCTGGCCGAGATTGGCCAGGTGCTGATCGTCGGTAACACCGCCATGCTGGCCTTGCTGACGGAACATGGCGGCGCGGCACTCCTCGCTCCCGCCCACTGGCAGCAAGCTATCGACTGCCGCCCACCCGATGCCGCCGCCTGGCAGGCGCAGTGGTACATGCCCCATGCCGACATCGTGCTGCCCGATCCGGTGGCGGGTTTCATCGGCTCCGACCTGGTCGCCGACCTGGTCGCCACGCAGCTTACCGCGGGACCGGCGGGAGCGATGCTGATCGATGTCGGTACCAATACCGAAATCGCCTTGTGGGATGGCCAGCATCTGCACGTCACCTCGGTACCGGGCGGTCCGGCCTTCGAGGGTGTCGGCATCCGCCATGGCATGCCTGCGGAGCCGGGGGCGATCTGCCGGGTGCATTGCGCTGGCGCCGGCTTCGTCTGTGAGACGATCGGCGGCAGCACGGCGCGGGGGATTTGCGGTTCCGGGCTGGCAGATGCCGTCGCCGTGCTGCTAGCCAAGGGCACGCTCAAGCCCTCCGGCCGCTTTGCCATATCACCCGGCCCCGACGGCTTTGCCCTCGACCCTGGCAACCCGAAGAGCGCCATCACCGGCATCGATGTCGATGCCTTCCAGCGCGCCAAGGCGGCAACGGCGGCAGCGATGGCGCAACTCCTGTTGCAGGCAAACATGCATTGGAACGATCTCTGTCGTCTCTGCGTCTGTGGCGCTTTCGGCCACACGCTGGACATCGCCAACGCCCAGGCCGTTGGTCTGCTGCCGCCACTCGATCCTGCTCTGATCGAACTGTTTGCCGACGCCAGCTTGTGCGGGTGCGAGCAGGTGCTACTTGCCGCGCAGGGAGAGGATGTGTTCGCGATGTTGACGGCCAAGGCCAAAGCGATCAATCTCTCACTGGTGTCGGGCTATGAAGAAAGCTACATCGATCATTTGCGTTTACGCCCGATTGTCATGAACGGGAAGTAGGGGAAGCTGCCATGCTCGACCACATCGTCAAGGCCTACAGCGAAGCTGTTTTCGAAACCGACAAGGAAGGCGCCTTCGCGGTGGTCAACGCTGCCCTGGACACCGGCATCTCGGCAGAGGATATCGTCTTCAAGGTCGTCATCCCGGCGGTTGAGGAAATGATGTCCAACATCACCAAGGATCCGGACGCCAATCTCGCCCAGCATTTCATGACGGCGCAGATCGCGGCCGAAGTCACCGAGAAAATGCTGACGCAATTCAAGCATCCGCCAGAAATTATCGGCCGTGTGGTCATTGGCACAGCGGCGGGAGACCTGCACTCGCTCGGCAAGCGCATCGTCATGGGTTGCCTCAAGGCGCTGATGGTCGAGGTCACCGATCTCGGCGTGAATGTGCCGGCGGAGAAGTTCGTCGATGCAGCCATTGCCCAGGATGCTCAAGTGATTGCCGTTTCGGCCATGATGGTGCACACGGCTACCGGCGAGAACGGCGCGCGCCGCGTGCGGCAGATTCTCAAGGAGCGCGGGCTCGAAAACCGCTTTCGGCTGGTCGTCGGTGGCGCGCCCTATCGCTTCGACAACGAACTTTACAAGACGGTGGGCGCCGATGGCTGGGCACCGGATGGCGTCAATGCCGGACGAATGATTATCGACCTGATCAAAGAAGTCAGGGCTTCATCATGACCCCGCTCGAAATCCTTGTCGCCGCCATCAACGGGTCGGCTGCACCGCGCATCCCCATCTTCTGCAACCTGCTCGACCAAGGTGCGCGCGAACTCGGCATGGCGCAACAGGAATACTACAGCAAGGGCGAATACGTCGCAGCGGGCCAGTTGCGCATGAACAAGCGCTACGGCCATGACAACGTCTGGAGCCTGTTCTACGTCGGCAAAGAAGCCGAGTTCTTCGGCTGCGAGAATATTCTTTTCGCCGACGATGGCACGCCCAACGTAGGCGACTTTGTCATCAAGTCCTGGGACGACATTGCCAAGTTGGAAGTACCGGACGATCTGACGGCGCATCCGGCCTGGACGGAGACGGCCAACTGCATGAAGATTTTGCGTGATGAGGTCGGCGCCACGCACCCGCTCTGCGCCTACATCACTGCATCCACCAGCCTGCCCGCCCTGCTGATGGGCATGGATAACTGGATGGAATTATTGATGACCGGGCCGGCCGACTTGCGCGACCTGCTGCTGGCAAAGTGCGCCGAATTCTTCCAGAAGGAGGTCGCCGCCTACCGGGCTGCCGGCGCCAATGTGCTGGTCTATTCCACGCCCTTCGGCACCGCTTACTTCGTCGGCAGGAAGCGCTTCGACTCCTTCTCCATGCCCTGGATGAAGCGCGACCTCGCCCCCGGCGGCGTCGCTGGCATCGTCTATTACTGCGGCATGGCGCCTTTCAACGAGGTGATCCCGGCGGTGATGGACGAACTCGGCATCGCGATTCACTACGTCAGCCCACTCGCCGACCTTGCCGAGGCCAAGGCGATCATTGATGCCCGGCTCTCCCAGCACGGCGGCAGCGGGCTCACCTGCGGCGTGATCGACGATATCAAGCTGATCCACTGGACGCCGGAGGAGACGCGCGCCGAGGTGAAGCGCATGTGTGCGATTGGGCACCCGGGCGGCAAACCCGGCAGCCATTTCCTCTTCGGCACCGGGGTGATGCCGATGGCGATTCCCGAGGCGAACATCCAGGCCATGCTCTCTGCGGCCTTCGAATATGGAGCCTGCCCATGAACGCGCCGATCACGCTGATTGGGTGCGCCATCCTGCACAAGGAAGTCGATTACCTGATCAAGAAAAATGGCTGGCGGGTGGAAACCCACTGGTTGCATTCGGCCCTGCACAACTATTTCGATCGCCTGCACAACGAACTGGATGCCGGGCTCACCAACGAAGAGCATGCCGGCAAGCACACCATCGTGTTTTACGGCGCTTGCCACCCGCGCATGGATCAGTTGCTCGAAAAGCACCAGACCTGCCGCACGCATGGCCAGAACTGCATCGTCATGTTGCTCGGCTACGAGAAATTCATGGAGGAACTCAGCCAGGGCGCCTACTTCCTGCTGGAGGATTGGGCACTGACCTGGGAACCGATGATCACCGAATGCTTCGGCAGCAACCTCGCCGTGGTGCGCGAAATATTCCATAGCAGCCACAAGAAAATAATCGCCATTCGCACGCCCTGCTCCACCGATTTCAGCGCGGCGGCCGCGGCCGCCGCGGCTTTCGTCGACCTGCCGCTGGAGTGGATGGATGCAGACCTTGGCCACCTCGAAAAGGTGCTCACGGAATCCATTGCCGAACGCGAGCGGCAGGACAAAACATGACCGACCCTAGCGACACTGCCGCCCTGAAGGCAGAACTGGACGAGTTGCGCAAGCGCTTCAAGCGCTTGGCGGAGGAAAAATCTTATCTGCAGTTGGTAATCCGCCTCACCGAGCAACTCAACCCGCTGGCGGGCCTGGATGCGATGGTCGGCGGCATGCTCCGCAGCATTGTCGAGACCATCGGCGGTACCAACATCAAGATCTGGTACTGGCTGGGCGAGGAAATTCGTTACGTCGACTTTCTCGGCGACGCCAGGACGGTCAGTGAAATCGACGACCCGTTAGCACGCCAGAGCGCAAAACAGCGCCAGTTTATCGAGGAAGCGATGAGCGCCGAAGCGGCCCTGCTACTGGACATGGTCATTCCCGGCGCCTGGACATGGGCGTTCCCCCTGCTTGCCGGCGCCGAATTGGTTGGCGTCATCAAGCTGGAAAACCTGAATCTCAGCGGCAGTCGTCTGCGGGAATACCTCCCGATCTTCTTCAGAAAAGCGGCGCTGCTAATCAGCAACGAGGTACGCGACATCCAGCGGCAACGTGCCGAAGCTAAATTGGAGAACTATCAGCAGCGCCTCGAAGAACTGGTCGCCACGCGCACGCAGGCGCTTGAAAAGGCCATGATTGCGGCCGAAGCCGCCAACCAGGCCAAGAGCATGTTCCTCGCCAACATGAGCCACGAGATCCGCACACCAATGAATGCCATTCTCGGTCTGACGCATCTGCTGCGCGCCCATGCCACGCCGGAGCAGGCCGCTCGGCTGGATAAAATCAACGGGGCTGGCCGGCACCTGCTCTCGATCATCAACGACATTCTCGACCTCGCCAAGATCGAAGCCGGCAAGCTAAAGCTTGAACAAAGCGACTTTGCCCTACCCGCTGTGCTCGATCATGTGCGCTCCCTGATTGCCGATTCAGCGCATGCCAAAGGGCTACGCATCGAGATGGATGCTGACGCTGTGCCGGTCTGGCTGCGGGGCGATGCGACGCGATTGCGGCAGGCTCTCCTTAACTACGCCAGCAACGCCGTTAAATTTACCGAAAGCGGATCCATCGCTCTGCGGGCGAAACTACTGGAAGAGCAAGGCGACGCATTGCTGATCCGCTTCGAGGTCGCGGACAGCGGTATCGGCATCGCCCCTGACAAACTGGAACACCTTTTTAAACCCTTCGAACAGGCAGACGCCTCAAGCACGCGAAAATACGGCGGCACCGGCCTCGGCCTTGTCATCACCAGCCGCCTCGTGCAACTGATGGGTGGAAAAGTCGGCGCTGACAGCACGGCGGGAAAAGGCAGCACCTTCTGGTTCGCTATACCCCTGCAACGGGGTCACGGCATCACGCTTCAGCCGCAAACCACGGACGCGGTGGATAACGAAACGCGCCTGCGCATGCTTCACGGCGGCAGGGCGCGCCTGCTGCTGGCAGAAGACAACGCCATCAACCGCGAAGTGGCGCTGGAGTTGCTGCACGGCGTGGATCTTGCGGTAGACACGGCGGAGGACGGCTTGGAGGCGCTGGAAAAAGCGCAAAAACACGCTTACGATTTGATCCTGATGGACATGCAAATGCCCAACATGGATGGTCTGGAAGCCACCGGCGCCATCCGCGCCCTGCCTGGCTGGGAAAAAACACCAATCCTGGCAATGACGGCCAATGCCTTCGACAAAGATCGCCAGGCCTGCATAGCGGCCGGCATGAGCGACTTCATCGCCAAGCCGGTTGATCCTGATGCACTCTACGCCACCTTGTTGCAATGGCTGCCCGCACGAACCGCAGAGCGACCACCCGACACGTCAGGCAAATCCCGTGCGCCGCCACCGTCCGCACCCGCAACCACGGATGAACCATTACTGGGACACCTGGCCAGCTTGCCTGGCTTCAGCGTGACGCAAGGCCTGTCCGTGGTGCGCGGCAAGACCGCGAAATACCTGGATCTGCTGCGCCGCTTCGTCGAGTCGCACGCCGACGACACGAAACAATTGGCCGGCTATCTTGCCGCCGGCGACCACGCCACGGCCCTCCGTATGGCCCACACACTCAAAGGCACGGCGGCCACACTGGGCGCTGCACGGATGTCGGAACTGGCACGCCACATGGAGGGTGAATTGCGGGCGAACCCGCTCGCGCGGCTGTGCAGCGATACCGTTCATGGTGACATGGAATCGATCCAGCATGAATTCATGGCCATCGCCGCAGCCTTGCCACCACCTCCGTCCCCGCCGCCATCACCGCTCGAAACCCCGCCGCTGACCGCAGAAACACTTGGCAATATTCTTGACGAGTTGGACGCGCTGCTGGCACAGGGCGACTTCACGGCCAGCGCACTATTTCATGAGCACGCCACACCCCTGCGTAACGCGCTGGGCGCACCCTGCAATGAACTCATGCGTCAGATCGAACAGTTCGACTTCAAGACGGCACTCGAGACATTGCGCGCTTTGCGCACCGGATAAATCCCGCTCGATGCACCACCCGATGCGGGCGTGGCAACAACCGGTTAAACGCCGTCCCGCCGGCGCCGACTTTTTTCAGTAAGACCCCGGCGCGGCGAAATTCTCGAATTTCGTGTATTCGCCAAGGAAGGTCAGCTTCACCATGCCTGTCGGTCCGTTACGGTGCTTGCCAACAATGACTTCGGCGACACCCTTCTCGGTGGTGTCCTGCTTGTAGTATTCCTCGCGGTACATCATCAAGATGATGTCGGCATCCTGTTCGATGGCCCCTGATTCGCGCAGGTCGCTCATCAACGGGCGCTTGTCGTTGCGCTCCTCGACCTTGCGCGAGAGCTGCGACAAGGCGATCACCGGGACCTGAAGTTCCTTCGCCAGCGCTTTGATGGAACGCGAGATCTCCGCGATTTCGGTGGCGCGATTTTCGTTGTCCTTGTACGACGTCATCAACTGCAGATAGTCGATCACGATCAGTCCCAACGGCCCGCATTGGCGGTGCAGGCGGCGCGCCCGCGCCCGCAGGTCAGAGGCGTTGATGGCGCCGGTCTCATCGATGTGGATCGGTGCCTCGTGCAGTTTGCCGAGCGCCATCGACATCTTTTCCCAATCCTCGTCCGACAGCTTGCCGGTACGAATCTTGGTCTGGTCGAGACGACCGGCGGACGAGAGAAAGCGCATGGCTAATTGTGGCCCCGACATTTCCAGGCTAAAGATCGCCACCGGCTTGCGCAGTTCCATGCCAACGTGCTCGGCAATGTTCAAGGCAAATGCCGTCTTGCCCATCGACGGCCGGCCGGCAACGACAACCATGTCGCCCGGTTGCAGACCCGAGGTCATGCGATCAAGGTCGTGAAAGCCCGTCGCCAGCCCGGTGATGTCCGATGGATTCTCGCGGTTGTAGAGTACCTCGATGCGTTCGACCACCTCGCCCAGCAACGGCGTAATCGCCTTGAAGCCCTGCATCGAGCGATTACCCGCTTCGGCGATCTCGAACACCTTTTGCTCGGCGCTGTCGAGCAGTTGCTTGACATCACGTCCGGCGGGATTGAGTGCGGAACCAGCGATTTCGTCGCCGATCGTCACCAGCTTGCGCAGTACCGCGCGCTCGTGCACGATCTCGGCGTAACGGCGAATGTTGGCAGCGGAGGGCGTGGCATTGGCGATCTCGCCCAGATAGGCGAGCCCGCCGGTTTGCTCCACCTGGTTGGAGTTCTCGATCGACTCGAATACGGTCACCACATCGGCCGGACGCCCGATGTCGACCAACTTGCGGATATGCGCAAAGATGCGCCGATGGTCGTCGCGATAAAAGTCTGTTTCGTTGACCAGGTCGGCGATGCGTTCCCACGCGGCGTTATCGAGCAGCAAGCCACCGATCAATGACTGCTCTGCCTCGATCGAATGTGGCGGCAACTTGAGGGCGGCAATCTGGGGGTCCGCATTGCCGGCCAGATAATTTTGGGCATAGGGTTGGGCAACTTGTGCCAGGGCCATTCTGATCTCCTCACAACATGTTGTGGCCAAGTGAGCAGTCTACTCGCGGCTTGCGCACAAGAGGAGTGAACAAGCTGTGGAAATGCTGTGGGCAAACTGTGAAAAGCGTGTGGGCAACTGTAAACGCTGACGGGCTACCCGCAGGCAGCCCGTCAGAATTGCACAATACTTCTGCGGCTTATTGCTCGCCTACCACCGTCACGGTAACACTGGCCACGACATCGGCGTGGGGTGAAACCTCGATCGAAAATTCGCCGATGGTCTTGAGCAAGTCCGGCATGCGCACGGCGCTCTTGTCGATCTCGACGCCTTGTGCGGTGAGTGCTTCGGCAACGTCGGCAGGGCTCACCGATCCGAACAAACGGCCATCGACACCCGCCTTGCGGCAGATCTCGACCTTCAGGCCTTCAAGCTTGGCAGCCTTGGCTTGTGCGGCAGCCAGTTTCTCGGCCGCTACACGCTCCAACTCAGCACGACGGGCTTCGAACACCTTCATGTTCTCGGCGTTTGCGCGCTTTGCAAAGCCTTTGGGGATCAGAAAGTTGCGGGCATAACCTTCCTTGACCTTGACGACATCGCCGAGATTGCCGAGGTTAACCACCTTATCCATCAGAATCACTTGCATGGTTTCGCTCCTCGTTACTGGTGCAGATCGGTGTAGGGCATGAGTGCCAGAAAACGGGCACGCTTGATGGCGGTCGACAACTGGCGCTGGAAACGGGTCTTGGTGCCAGTGATCCGCGCCGGCATCACTTTGCCGTTCTCGGAGATAAAGTCGCGCAACAGCTCGACATCCTTGTAATCGACATGATCAATCTTCTCGGCGGAGAAGCGGCAGAACTTGCGACGCTTGAACATGTTGCGGTTCTTGTTGCGATCATCCTTCTTTTTGTTACCGGGCTTGAAAGCCATCTTAAAATCCTTTTCTCAAAATTCTGCAAATTCCATCGTGGTCACGTGCAGCACGGGCGTATTTTGTTTCAGGCTGCGCGCGGCGAGAAAGCCACGGACAGTCAGTGCCATGCCGGGTGACGATTCCTTGAGCAGCAGGGCTGGCGCACCAACAGCCACACAGGCAAGCTCGCATTCGACATGACGTGGCACATTGGCTTCAATCTGCTCCGAGGCATGGGCAATCCGGAATTCGATAACCGGTATGCCCGCCGGGGTATATCGCAGACTGCCACGCTCCAGCAGTTGTCCTGCAAACTCGGTGCGGTTAGCCGGCAGGCTTCCCGTACCACCAGTGTCAGTCGGCAGCTACAGCCTCCGTGGCCTCGGTTACCGGAGACGGTCGGGCCTCACCCTGAGACGTCATCGAACGCGACTTCTCTTCCTTCATCATGGGCGAAGGAGTGATTTCGGGTTTATCTGTCTTGATGGTCAGGTGACGCAGCACGGCATCGTTGAACTTGAAGGCATGCTCCAATTCGACCAGTGTTTCGTTGTCGCACTCGATGTTCATCAGCACATAGTGTGCCTTGTGCACCTTCTGGATCGGATAGGCCAATTGGCGGCGTCCCCAGTCCTCGAGACGATGGATCGCGCCGGCACGGCTGGTGACGAGGGTCTTGTAACGCTCGATCATGGCCGGAACTTGGTCGGACTGGTCCGGGTGGACGATAAAAACGATTTCGTAATGTCGCATGCACGCTCCTTTTGGGTCAGGTTGAGCCCCCCCGCATGCGTATCGGGTGGGGCAAGGATAAGAGGGGCAGGATTCTATAGGGATCGAACTCGAATATCAAGGTAATGTGCCCTGACGAATATCGTCTTATTCGCACCATTTTGCTGCATTCCTCGCTGATAATGCGCTGATGATTGATACACCCTTTCCCGATCTCGACGCTTGGGTTGCCTTCTTTAGCCAGGCCAATATTCCTGTGCTACGCCACACGAAGCACCAGTTGGCCGAGTTGCAAGCCAATGCCAACAAATCCAATGCACGCGTGATTTCGTCGGTGATTCTCCACGATCCGATGATGACCTTGCGCGTACTGGCCTACATAGAAGCCAAGCGTAGCAAGAGCCGCAATACTGACATCACCACCATCGAGCGTGCGCTGATGATGATCGGCATGGAACCATTTTTCCGTGACTTTCAGGATTTGCCACTGATTGAGGATCAACTCAAGCCTTACCCCCGCGCAATGCTCGGCCTGCTCAAGGTAATCAGCCGGGCCCGCAAGGCTACACACTGGGCGCGCGACTGGGCACTCTACCGACACGATCTCGATGTCGACGAAATCATGGTCGCCACCCTGCTCTACGATGTTGCGGAAATCCTCATGTGGTGTTTTGCGCCGCAGCTCGCCCTGCGGGCAACCGAAATGCAGAAAGCCGACCGCACATTGCGTTCAGTCGCGGTACAAACAGACGTATTTCAGATTCCGCTCTATCAACTCAAGCTTGCGCTGGTACAAACCTGGCACCTGCCCGAACTGCTTACCATCTTGATGAATCACGACAACGCCGATCACCCGCGCGTCAAGAACGTCAAGCTGGCCGTTGACCTGGCACGCCACTCGGCCAATGGATGGGACGATGCCGCCTTGCCGGACGACTTCAAGGCCATCGGCGAACTGCTGCACCTAAGCCAGGAAGCACTGACGCACAGACTGGGGCTCGACAAGCCTTATGCAACACCCGAAACTGCGGTACCGGACAATCAACCGCAGTAACGCAGGTTCAACTGCTCGAGCAACAGTTCAGGCTGGCCATAGGCCAGAAACACGGACACCAGAATCACGCCGATGATGCCTCCGACAATCATCCAGCCCAATATCTGCCACCTGCGACCGCCAACCTGATCCAACACCGGTTTTTCCGTAGATTCTTCACGCATTTTCTTGACGCACCTGGCAGAATAATCGTTAGTTAGAATGCGTATTCTGCCCCCATAGCTCAGTGGATAGAGCACCTTCCTCCTAAGAAGGGGGTCGCACGTTCGATTCGTGCTGGGGGCGCCAATAAAAACAAGAGGTTACGCATAGTTTAGCAGTGGTCATTTCGCAAGAACTGGGATCTGCCGCTAGCAGCCAACCTCGGTCGTTGATTCTGACAAAAACCACCTCAACCGAACGGTTGAAAGACAATGTCGCGTCTTTACCGAAAGCCGCATAGCGCGACAGCCACCCCTGAATTGTCTATGACTAAAGTCATATTGCTTTCGGTCAATATACAAATGGTATTGGAAATAGTAGGCTGTCTTCACGCGGTATGAGCATCTCAGACACTCAGGGTGGGGTAACCGTAGCTGCCATCATCGTGAATCGTCCAACGCTAATCTGAAAGTACCCACGTGTCCAAACAATTTCACCCGCTACTGCTTGCCGGGCTGCTCTGTACGTCGATTACCCACAGCCTGGCCGCCAATATAACCGAGCAGGACTATTTCAGCGACTTGCCAGAGGTGCTGACGGTTACACGCCTGGCGCAGCCACTGAGCGATACGCCGGGAGCAGTAACGATCATCGACCGCGACAAGATTCGTCGCTCGGGTGCGCGCGAACTGGTCGATGTATTGCGCTTGGTACCCGGTTATCTGGTGGGTGGCATAAACGGTGCCCATCCTAGCGTGGCATACCATGCGCCGCTTGACGATAATGGTACGCGCAACCTAGTGCTGATCGACGGCCGCTCAGCCTACAACTCGTTTTACCTCGGTGATACTTCGCGCGGCCTGCAGGGCGTGCTGCTCGAAGATATCGAGCGCATTGAGGTGCTGCGCGGTTCCAACTCCGCCGCCTACGGCGCGAATGCGATGTTCGGCGTCATCAACATCATTACCCGCCATAGCGCCGATACGCGAGGTACCGAACTGTCCTATACGATCGGCGAGGTTGGCATCCGCGACAGCATGGCGCGCGTGGGCTGGGGCAACGATGTGGCAAGCTTCCGTCTTTCAACGGGGCGGCGCTACGACACCGGATTTAGCGGCGCTAATGACGACAAGGTGACGGAGCAGTGGCATTTCCGCGGCGACCTGCGGCCAGCGGCCGATCAGGATGTGATGCTTACCGCTGGCAGCATTGATCTTGCCCAAGGGCGGGGCCAGGGCTCGGTTGGCGATCCCTTCCGATCCACATCCTGGCGAGAAAACTTCGCGAACCTTCAGTGGCGCAAGCAATTGTCCGACACTGACGAGATCAAGCTGTCGGCCAGTTACGACGAGTCGACCAGTCGCGATGCCTCGCCCTATTCCCTTGACCCGAGCGTAAC
>CAIYZZ010000192.1 GCA_903930805.1 uncultured Rhodocyclaceae bacterium
ATGCGACCAACGCGCACGCCGAATGGGTCTCTGATGAAGCGGGTGTGGCGGGCCTGCCTGCGGATGTAAAAGCTGCCGCCCGTGCCGCCGCCGAGAAAGACAATAAGCCAGGCTGGAAATTTACCTTGCACGCACCTGCCTACCTGCCGGTGATGCAATACGCCGACGACCGCGAGTTGCGCGCACGCATGTATCGCGCCTATGCGACGCGTGCCGCCGAGTTCGGCAAACCTGAATGGAACAATGGTCCGCTGATCGAGCGCATTCTCGCCTTGAGCGACGAAGAAGCCCACATGCTGGGTTTCGCCAACTACGCCGAAGTTTCGCTGATGCCAAAAATGGCGGATACTCCTGCGCAGGTCGCCGCTTTTTTGCGCGACATGGCTGCCAAGGCGCGCCCCTTCGCCGAGCGCGACCTGGCTGAGTTGCGCGAGTTTGCTCGTGCCGAGCTGGGCGTGGCTACGCTGGAAAGCTGGGATCTGGCTTGGGCATCGGAAAAGCTCAAGCAGGCGCGTTACGCTTTCTCGGACGACGAGGTGAAACAATATTTTCCTGAACCAAAAGTGCTGGGCGGATTGTTTCGTGTCATCGAGACGCTGTTCGGCGTCACGCTCGAATCCGACAGCGCCCCGGCCTGGCACCCCGATGTGCGTTTCTACCGCATCCTGCGTGACGGCAAGTTGATCGGCCAGTTTTATCTCGACCTCTATGCGCGTGAAACCAAGCGGGGCGGGGCCTGGATGGACGAAGCGATTGCGCGCCGTTGCCGTCCCGCCAGCGCCGACTTTTCTGGTGGCATTCAGACCCCGGTGGCTTATCTCAATTGCAACTTCCCGGCGCCCGTGGGCAACAAGCCGGCCACTTTCAGCCACTACGACGTCAATACCCTGTTCCACGAAACCGGCCATGGCTTGCATCACCTGCTCACCGAGGTCGAGGAGCTTGCCGTCGCCGGCATCCACGGCGTCGAATGGGATGCCGTTGAACTGCCCTCGCAGTTCATGGAGAACTTCTGCTGGGAGTGGGACGTGCTCACCGCCATGACGGCGCATGCCGAAACGCAGGAACCCTTGCCACGGACCCTATTCGACAAGATGATCGCCGCAAAGAATTTCCAGAGCGGTTTGCAAACCCTGCGGCAAGTCGAGTTCGCGCTGTTCGATCTGCTCGCGCACAGCGAATTCAAGCCGGGTGGTGACAAATCATTCATGGACTTGTTAGCCGAGGTGCGCCGTGAGGTCGCCGTGATCATTCCGCCGGCATGGCAGCGCTTCCCGCAAAGCTTTTCACACATCTTCGGCGGCGGCTATGCGGCGGGTTATTACAGCTACAAATGGGCGGAAGTTTTGTCTGCCGATGCCTACGCTGCCTTCGAGGAAGCCGCGCCAAAGGCCGGCACGGTACTCGATGTCGCCACTGGCAAGCGTTTCTGGCAGGAGATCCTGGCTGTGGGTGGCTCGCGTCCGGCGCTTGAGTCGTTTAAGGTTTTCCGCGGCCGCGACCCGAGCCCTGATGCGCTATTGCGCCATAATGGCATGGTCGTGTCCGCATAATCCCGGGAGGCTTCGATGCGCAACAGTTTAATTTGGCTGCTGGTTCTGTTCTGTGCCGGCCTGGCACAGGCGCAAAGCATGTATCGCTGGGTTGATCAAGAGGGCAAGGTGCATTACGGTGACCGTCCGCCGCCCAAGGCTGCTCGTGAGGTGCAGGAAAAGAAATATGCTGCGCCGGTGGCCGACAAGCAACTGCCTTATGCGCTGCGACAAGCGGCGGAGAGCTATCCGGTCAGCCTGTATGTCACACCGGATTGCCCGACGGCGTGCAAGGATGGACGCGACTACCTCAACAAGCGCGGTGTCCCCTTTACCGAAAAAGTCGTGGTGACCAACGAAGATGTCGCCGCTCTGCGCCAACGGCTTGGCGGCGGCGATGTGGTTGTTCCGGTACTTCAGGTGGGCGAGGAAACCCGCAAGGGATATCTTGAAACCACTTGGGCCAATCTGTTGGATGCGGCAGGTTACCCGCAAGCCTCCGGCCGGCGTTAGTCTCCGGCTTCACTCAATAAAGCGGAGAGTTCGCGGTCGAGCAGATTTGGATCGCCCGAGTTCAATTCGACGAGGCGGCGCAGGTGCGTCACGCTGTCGAGGTCGATGTTTTCGCAACGCAGCCCGACACGCCGTCCCGCCACATGCGTGATGGTTGCACTCATGCTGATCGTTGTGCCCGTCGCCAAGTTGAGCCGCAACTGGCAGCGATCACCGTCCTTCCCTTCCCATCCGTCTGGCACCTTGATGAGCGCGCCCCTGAGCGAAATGTCATACAGGTCGGCTTCGATCACCTGTCCGTGCAGCACGAGCTGAACCGTAGAGTGAAAGTGCGCGCGCCAGAACTGGCGTCGATTTTGTTGCTGGGTCATGAATACGCTCCCTTGGGACAATGTTGGGACAACGGGCTTTGCGTATCATACCCGTCCTCGCTGCAGGAACTCACGCATGAAAATTGCCACCTGGAACGTCAATTCGCTGAAGGTAAGACTCCCCCATGTCCTGGATTGGCTGGCCAGTGTGCGGCCCGACGCCCTTTGCCTGCAGGAAACCAAGACCGAGGACGGCGGTTTTCCCTTCGCCCCGCTCGAGGCTGCTGGCTATTGCGCCATCCATAACGGTCAGAAAACCTATAACGGCGTAGCGATACTGGCGCGTGCCGAGATGCAGGATGTGGTGCGCGATATTCCGGGATTCGACGACCCGCAAAAACGCGTGATCGCTGCCACGATCGATGGCGTAAGGGTGATCTGCGCCTACATGCCCAACGGGCAGGCGGTCGGGTCGGATAAATATGAATACAAGCTGAAGTGGCTTGCCGCGCTGACGGGTTGGCTACGCGAGGAAATGCAGCGCTACCCGCAACTCGCGCTACTGGGTGACTTCAATATTGCGCCGGATGACCGCGATGTGCATGACCCGGTTGCCTGGCAGGGACAGATTCTCTGTAGCGAAGCCGAGCGGGATGCTTTCCGAAAGTTGCTTGACCTGGGGCTCGCCGACGCTTTTCGCCGTTTCGAGCAGACCGAGAAAAGTTTTTCGTGGTGGGATTACCGCATGATGGGATTCCGACGCAACCTTGGGCTACGCATCGACCACATTCTGCTTTCGTCGCCACTGGCCAATCGGTGTGCGGCCTGCAGCATCGACAAGGCGCCACGCAAACTGGAGCGGCCCTCCGACCACGCCCCGGTGGTCACGGAGATCGCCGGCCTCTGAAAGACTTTTTCCCGTTAATTCACGTTGTTGGCGGCGTCCTTCGGGATAAAATGCTCCCATGCTCAAACAACGCACCCTCAACTCCCTCGTTCGCGCCACCGGCGTCGGCCTACATTCTGGCGAAAAGGTGACGGTGGTTCTGCGCCCTGCCATACCGGGCACTGGCGTCGTGTTTCATCGTATCGATCTGACGCCGCCGGTTGAGATCAAGGCCGACCCCTATGCCGTGGGCGATACCCGCATGGCTTCCTGCCTGGAAAAGGACGGCACCAGGCTCGCTACGGTGGAGCACCTGATGTCGGCGTTGGCCGGCCTGGGCATCGACAACCTGCACGTCGAGGTCGATGCCGAGGAACTTCCGATCATGGATGGTTCGGCCGCCCCTTTCGTCTTCCTGCTGCAATCGGCGGGTATCGTCGAGCAAAATGCGCCAAAACGCTTTTTGCGCGTAAAAAAAATCGTTGAAGTGAGGGAGGGCGACAAGTGGGCGCGACTGTCGCCTTACGATGGATTTCGCCTTGAATTCTCCATCCAGTTCAACCACCCGGCAGTGGATAAGTCCGGCACGCAGGTGGCGGTCGATTTTGCCGATCAATCCTACATTCGCGATATTTCCCGTGCGCGTACTTTTGGCTTCACTCAGGATGTCGAGGCCATGCGTGAGCAAGGTCTGGCGCTCGGTGGCAGCCTCGAAAACGCCATCGTGATGGACGAATACCGCGTGCTGAACGCCGACGGTCTGCGCCAACCGGATGAATTCGTGCGCCACAAGGTACTTGATGCTGTTGGCGACCTGTATCTCGCCGGTGCACCCTTGCTGGCGCTTTTCAGCGCACACAAGTCCGGCCACGCGATGAACAATCGCCTGCTACGTGCTCTGCTGGCCGATGCTGACGCCTGGGAATGGGCGAGCTTCGAGTTGCCCGAAACCACCCCGGCGCGCGTGGCGCATCTCTACCCCGATTTGCAGTTCGCCTGAACCCCCATGTTGCTGCTGCGGATTGTCGGTATTCTGGCGGTGATTGCCATCGGCACCGGCATCCTCGCCTATCTCTTTACCGGGCAGCGGCGCTACCTAAGCCTTGCCTGGCGCGTTTCCAAGTATGCATTGATCTTCGCGATGGTGCTGTTTGCCCTGCTGGCCTTCGAGCGACTGATCGTGATGGTCTAGTCACGCATTGCGCAGCAACTTCATCAGCGCACGCTTTACCGGAGAGTCATCTTCCAATCCGCTGGCCAGTGATGTGAGTGCCTGCTTCGGCCGTACCCCTATTACTTTGGACTGTTTCGGCCGCACGCTAGTCGCCGGTCGCCTACGGGCTTGCACCCGCACCTCGATTCCGGTAACCTCCTGTCCCTGCTGAACAAAACCTTCGGCGAGCCGTGGTGCCAACTGCCTCAGCTTGACCGCAACCGCGCCGCTGTCGGTGTGGATAACGACCTTACCCCGCTTGAGATTGGCGACGTGGGTGCCCGGCAGCAGATACGCTGGCAAAGTGGCATCGAGCAAGATTTGCAGGCGCTGCAGACGATTTGCCTGCTCGGATAAGCGGGCAAAGGCTTCGGCAGCAGCGAGGTGGTTCATCAATGTGCCACGGCCGAGTGGGAGTGTGCTGGTAGGTTTGCGTGCTCTTGGGATCGACGACATGTCGGTAGGTCGGGTGACTGAAGGAAGGAAACACATGCATATTATTCTGGTCTCCGATCGAATGGCAACCGCCCGGAGCATTACGCTCACTGGTGGCCATATGGCGCTCATGGTTACCAGCCTGGTTGCCGTTGTGCTGGTGTTGTCTTCGATGTTTTCCTATTTGACGGTTCGACATGCGGCTGAGATTCGTATGCCCTTCCTGCAGGAGTTGCTGCGTACCGTCAGCCTCGAAGAGACCGGCAAGTCGCGTGATTTGCTGCGCGATAGTCTCTCCACCATGGCGGTGCGCCTTGGTCAGATGCAGGGACAACTGATGCAACTCGATACTCTGGGCGAGCGCCTCGCCGGCTTGGCAGGTGTCCGCGTGGTGGAAACCAAGAAGGTCAGGACAGACAACCCCGGCAGCGGGGGCCCGCTGACGCGCCCAAATAATCTCACCGCAGGCGAGATGGGGCGAGCCCTGGATGATCTGGCGCGCCAGATCGAGGTGCGCAGCCAGACGCTGGCAGGGCTTGAAAGCCAGCTTTTCGACGAGCGTATTCGCAAGCACCTGCTGCCGAGTGCCAGACCGGTGGCAGACGACACCCGGGCTTCCGGTTTCGGCTGGCGCCTCGACCCATTTACCGGCCAGACGGCCATGCACGAGGGTATTGATTTCATTGCGGAAACTGGCACGCCAATCCTTGCTGCAGGTGCGGGTATTGTGCAAGCGTCGGAACATCACCCGCAGTACGGCAACATGATCGAGATCGACCATGGCAACAATCTGGTTACGCGCTATGCTCACGCGAGCAAGGTGTTCGTCAAACTGGGCGAATTCGTCAAGCGCGGCCAAAAGATTGCCCTCGTTGGCACCACCGGACGCTCTACCGGCCCACACCTGCACTTCGAGGTACGCAGTGATGGTGTTGCGCAGAATCCGTCGCGCTTCCTCGAAAAAGGCATCCCCCAGCGGATGGCGCAGCGGTAATAAACCGGTACGGCGCGGTGGATGATCCGCGCCAGCTTCCGGTCAGGGTGGGGGCATGCCCCGTGATAAGATGCCGCCCTCCGGCGCAAACCGCCCCTGTTCGCAAAGCGTGATCTCCCCATGATTTCCGGTCTTCTCAAGAAAATTTTCGGTAGCCGCAACGACCGTTTGCTGCGCCAGTATTCCGCCAACGTTGCACGCATCAACGCGCTCGAACCGCAGATGCAGGCCTTGAACGATGCCGATCTGGCGGCCATGACACCCGCTTTCAGGGCCCGCGTGGAAAACGGCGAAAGCCTAGACAGCCTGCTGCCCGAAGCCTTTGCCGTGGTGCGCGAGGCCGCGTGCCGCGTGCTGGGCATGCGCCACTTCGACGTGCAACTGGTCGGCGGCATGGTGCTGCACAACAACAAGATCGCCGAAATGCGCACCGGCGAGGGCAAGACGCTGATGTCAACCCTGCCGGCCTACCTCAATGCGCTGCCCGGCCGTGGCGTGCATGTGGTGACGGTCAACGACTACCTTGCCAGCCGCGACGCCGCCTGGATGGGGCAGGTTTATGGTTTTCTTGGTCTCACCGTTGGTTGCAACCTGCCGCACATGGATCATGAGGCGAAGCAACAGGCCTACGCCGCTGATATTACCTATGGTACCAACGGCGAATTCGGCTTCGACTATCTGCGCGACAACATGGTCTACGCTGCCGGCGAGCGCGTGCAGAAGGGTCTTAACTACGCGGTCGTGGACGAAGTCGACTCCATCCTCATCGACGAGGCGCGCACCCCGCTCATCATTTCCGGCCAGGCCGAGCAGCACACCGAGCTCTATATCAAGATGAACGCCGTGCCGCCGCTGCTCGAGAAAGGCGAGGCGGCACCAGACCCGCAGGAGCAGGATACGGGCGATTTCATCGTTGATCTCAAGGCGCATTCGGTACTGCTCACCGAGCAGGGCCACGAGAAAGCTGAAGAAGTGCTGGCGCGGCTTGGCCTGCTGGCTGAAGGCAGCAGCCTCTACGACCCGGCCAACATTTTGCTGATGCACCACCTCTATGCCGCCTTGCGCGCGCACAACCTGTTCCACCGCGACCAGCAATATGTCGTGCAAAAGGGAGAACACGGCGATGAAGTGGTCATCGTCGACGAATTTACCGGTCGCCTGATGTCCGGCCGGCGCTGGTCGGACGGCCTGCACCAGGCTGTCGAGGCCAAAGAGGGCGTGGCGATTCAATCGGAAAATCAGACACTGGCCTCGATTACCTTCCAGAACTACTTCCGCATGTACAGGAAGCTGGCAGGCATGACCGGCACGGCGGACACCGAAGCCTACGAGTTCCAGCAGATCTACGGCCTGGAGACGGTGGTCATCCCCACCAACCGGCCGATGGTGCGCGCCGACCATAACGACCAGATCTACCGCACGGCCCCGGAAAAATTCACTGCCATCATCGCCGACATTCGCGATTGCCACCAGCGCGGCCAGCCGGTGCTCGTCGGCACCACCTCGATCGAAAACTCCGAGTTGCTCTCCGATATCCTGACCAAGGAGAAGCTTACCCACCAGGTGCTCAACGCCAAGCAGCACGCCCGTGAGGCCGAGATCATCGTGCAGGCTGGCCGCCCCGGCGTGATCACCATCGCCACCAACATGGCCGGTCGCGGCACCGACATCGTGCTGGGTGGCAATATCGACAAGCCCATCGCCGCGATCAAGAACGATGAGAGCCTTTCTGCTGCCGAAAAAGATCAGCGTCTCGCTGCGCTCAAGGCCGACTGGCAGAAGCTGCACGACCAGGTGTTGGCGGCAGGCGGCCTGCACATCATCGGTTCCGAGCGTCACGAATCGCGCCGCATCGACAACCAGTTGCGTGGTCGCGCCGGTCGTCAGGGCGATGCCGGTTCTTCGCGCTTCTACCTTGCACTCGACGATTCTCTCCTCAAGATCTTCGCCGGCGAACGCCTCAACGCCATCATGGTGCGGCTCAAAATGCCCGAGGGCGAGGCCATCGAACATCCGCTCGTCACGCGCTCGCTCGAATCCGCCCAGCGCAAGGTCGAGCAGCGCAACTTCGA
>CAIYZZ010000193.1 GCA_903930805.1 uncultured Rhodocyclaceae bacterium
AGACCTGGCGCACAAGCTCGGTTTCAAGCACACGGACGATATGTTCCTCGCCGCTGCACGGGGAGATGTTGGCATACGGGCAATTCAAGTTGCGTTGCGTGGCGATGTCGCGGCACCGGAATCCGCACCGGAAATCCAGACACACCGCGCCAAATCGGAAGGCACTGGTCAGATTCTGATCGTTGGCATGGACAAGCTGATGACGCAACTCGGCCGCTGCTGTAAGCCGGTTCCGCCCGATGCCATCGCCGGCTTCGTTACACGCGGGCGCGGCGTGTCGGTGCATCGTGTCGAATGCGCCAACTTCCGCAATATGGCGGCGCGCAACCCGGAACGTGTCATAGACACCCAGTGGGGTGGCAAAAACGAATCGATCTACGCCTGCGATCTGCGCGTTGAGGCGGCCGATCGGCAAGGCTTGCTGCGCGATATATCCGATGTGCTGTCGAAAGAAAAGGTTAACGTTACCGCCGTCAACACACAGTCGAAGAACGGCGTGGCGCGCATGGCCTTCACTGTTGAACTCGGCAGTGCCGCCCAGTTGCAGCGCATTCTCGCCGTGCTGGGTGAGGTTGAGGGGGTAGCGCAGGTGGGCCGTGGCTAAATAATGGCCCCCCACGCTCATAAGTTCATTTCGCTGCCCCCTACAGGGGGGCCTTGCCTCTCTTGGGGCTGCCCGGCGAGAGGCAAGGCATGACAACGCCTTCGCTGCGTTCCCGCGTCCTGCTCATCGACCTGCTCAAGGCGATGGCAGCCCAACTCATCGTTTTGCACCATCTCGCCTGGTTTGGCCCCTTGAGTGAGCAGGTAGTCGGGCTGGGTTACGGATCTGCGGAAATCATCGGCTGGTTCGCCAATTACGGGCGCTATGCCGTGGCGGTTTTCATTGTCACCAGCGGGTTTCTCTCGGCGCAGTTCCTGCCCATGCGCGGTCTGCAACCCGGCGACACACCGGGCTGCCTGATCCGGGAACGCTATTTTCGCCTGGCCATGCCATTCGCGGTTGCCCTGCTGCTAGCGATCATCTGTAACCTCCTGGCACGTCAATGGATGAGCCACGATTCGCTCGGCTCACCGCCGCAGTTGCTGCAGTTCCTCGCCCACGTGCTGATGCTGCAGGGCGTGTTGGGCGTTGAGGCCCTGTCGGCAGGGGTCTGGTATGTGGCGATCGACTTCCAACTCTATGTGCTTTTTGTGCTGCTGCTTTGGCTTGGCCAGAGTCTGACGCACCTCACCCGCCGTCCCGCCGGCGCCGACTTTTCGGGCGGAGCACTGGTATTGCTGGTTGCATTGGCATCACTGTTCTATTTCAATCTCAATGCGCGGTGGGACAACACCGCCCTGTATTTCTTCGGTGCTTACGCTTTTGGCGTCGGTAGTGGGTGGGCTATCCGCTCCGAGCAACGCATCCGGTTTCTCTGGTTGATCAGTATTGCCGGTCTGCTAGCCTTATGGGTAGATTTTCGCCCACGTCTGGCGGTTTCCCTCCTTACAGCCCTGACGCTTGGCTGCAGCCGCTTGCATATTCCGCACTGGGAAGTACGGCTGGTGCATTACCTCGGGGGAACCTCCTATGCACTGTTCCTCGTCCATTTCCCTGTTTATCTGATTGTTAGCGCCGTGTTTCAGCACTTTGGGCTGAATACGCCAGCACTCAGTGTCTTGGGTCTGGGCGTGACATGGATGTCCAGTATGCTCGCTGCACACTCTTTCCATCGCCGGGTCGAGTTGCCTTTGGGGCGTTATCGCAAGCACCGGATGCAGTGCAGCTCAAGACAAAGAAAATAGGCCTGTTTATTGCTTTGTTCGTGATACCGGGTGCTCGCACCCACCTTTCGGCTCCGGAGGAAACATCATGAACATCACGCCCGCCAGCATCCAGCTTGAGATTGCCAGCTTTCGCAGTCAGGCATTGAGTGCCTTGATGAGTACATCGTCGACAGGCACGGAGACGGCAAATTTTGCCGACATCCTCGGCACGAAAACATCGGAAGCCACCAGCGGTGGCCGCAACCTGACGTTGAAAGACCCAGAATCTGCCTTCAAGATGATGTCACAGATCAACAATCACGAAGTCGACTTCAAGGCACAGTATTCCGAGCTCAGCGAAATGGGTAACTCTGTAGCGCATATGGAAGAGGTGGGCCGCCAGCTCAGCGATGTCGATCAGACGACGGCTAACGCCGATATTGTGGCGCAGTTGCAGGGTTTCGTCGCCCAATACAACACTTGGGAAGACCGTTTCGACCAGGATATTGAGACCGGCGGCGTGCTGAATAATGTTCAGGCAGCGGAGGTATCGATCTACGAACTGGAGCAGAGCGTCAAGAATATCTTCAATGGTGCTGCTGATGGCATCAATGGCCTCGGCGACCTTGGCATCAGCATCGACCCGGTGACCAAACAGGCATCGCTGGACACCGCAAAGCTTGAATCTGTCCTGGCCAACAACAAGGGCGGGGCGGTGAATGCCATCGACGCATTCAGCGCCAACTTTGCCAAGTCGGCCGACCTGTTGAATTCGGACGGCAACTTCATCCAGAATGCACTCGACAATCGTAGTCGGGCTGTCGATTTCATCGCGAATAACCGCGCAAGCCTGGAAACCGAATTCGGCACCGGTGACGCGGCGAAGCCGACAGGAGATGTGGCGAAGGCACTGGCAGCCTATGAGCAGGCTTTCGGTATCGGGTAGTACAGATTTGAAGCCCACGCGGGGCAAAAGAATCGGAATCGATTCAGTGCAGCACCAGCCGGAAACCAGGCGGCATGCGCAGCGTTTCCTCTGTCTCCACGATGAACAATCCATGCAGCACGGCATGGATTTTCGCCACCATTAACAGGGGCAGAACCTGACTCTCTTCCAGCACCAGTTCTTCTCCCGTTTTGAGTGCAGAACTCAGCGGCCCATACTGAAAGCCGTCGGTGCTGTCGCAACCGATCAGGTCATGCAAATTTGTCGCCGGTGTGCAGTGGTATCTCATGATGCATCTCCATTTCCGTTGGGAGAGTTAACGACTGGAAAGGGAGCAAGTTGAGTACCTAGCGGGCCAACCCCAGTAGTTCATTAGGCGTATTCAGGTTGTCGAATGCACTGGCATCGGAAAAATTCACCTCCATCGCGCCTTGTTCGCGGCACCAACCGCCCATCTTGCGGTCGCCGGCGGCAAGATAGGCCTCGAGCGCCGGCAACATTTCACGTCGGCAAAGCAGAAAAGTTGGCTGCATGCGGCCTGCTACCGTAGCAACGGCACTGCTGGCACCTTGAATCTCGGTTGTAGCAAGCAAACGTGCAACCAGGTCACCCGGCAGGGCAGGGCAGTCACACGAGCAGGTGACGAGCCACGGAGTAGTGCAGGCGGAAAGACCCACTGCAAGTCCGGCCAGCGGTCCTTGGTAATCGTCCAAGCTGTCGGTCAGTACTGGGTAGCCGAAGGCAGCATAGGCATCGAGGTTGCGATTGGCGCTGATCAGCAAGTTAGCCACCTGTGGTGCCAGACGGTCGATCACATGCGCCACGAGAGGTCGATTCTGATATGGCAACAGACCCTTGTCGGCCCCGCCCATGCGGCTGCCGGCACCGCCGGCAAGAATCAGCCCGGTAACCGCATTGGCCAACTTGTCAGCCACCGATGTAGGACATCTCGATCTTGCGAAAATCCGGCGTGGCCGCCATGCGCAGTTGCGAGTAGCGGTCCTGCCGTGCCTGCCAGATGTAGGCGATGGAAGCATCCAGTGCGGCGTCATCCGGCTCGGCACGGAGCAGGGCGCGCAAATCATGGCCGGACTGGGCAAACAGGCAGGTGTAGAGCTTGCCCTCGGTAGAGAGCCGGATACGGGTGCAGGTGTCGCAAAACGCCCGCGTTACCGACGAAATCACGCCAATCTCACCCGCCCCATCTTTATAGCGCCATCGCTGAGCCACCTCACCCGGGTAGTTCGGGTCGATTGGTGCGAGCGGAAACTCGGCGTCGATGTGGCGTACCACCTCGGCCGAAGGTACCACCTCTTCGAGCTTCCAACCGTTACTGCTGCCAACGTCCATGTATTCGATAAAGCGCAGGATGTGGCCGGAGCCGCGAAAGTGGCGCGCCAGTGGCAGGATTTGCTGATCGTTTGCACCGCGTTTTACTACCACGTTGACCTTGATCGGCCCGAGCCCGGTAGCCGCCGCCGCCTCGATGCCTGCCAGGACCTTGGAGACAGGAAAGTCGACATCGTTCATACGCTGGAATACCGCATCGTCGAGTGCATCAAGACTCACCGTAATGCGCTGCAGACCAGCGGCGCGCAAAGCCGTCGCTTTTTGCGCCAGCAGGGAACCATTCGTGGTAAGGGTAATTTCGAGGTCGGGAATCGCCGTCAGTAGCTCGATGAGTTTTTCCACGTTATGCCGTAGCAGTGGCTCGCCACCGGTCAGTCGGATCTTTTTTACCCCACGCGCAGCGAACACACGCGCCAGCCGGGTAATTTCTTCGAATGAGAGCAGATCGACGCGTGGCAAAAACGGGTAATCGCGCCCGAACACCGTCTTTGGCATGCAATAGACGCAGCGAAAATTGCAGCGATCGGTGATCGAGATGCGCAGGTCGCGCACCGGGCGGCCGAGGGCGTCTAGGAGGGGCGGGAAAGAATTCACGGCACCATTATAAGGAGCGGACAGCGGGAAACCTTTTCCTGAGTCAAGCAATACCGCCCCGCTCAGGGCTCGATTGGTACAAACCACGTAAGCTAAAAGTCGGTGCTAGTTCTTTTCTTCCTCTTTGGAAAGGACCGCTCTTGCCCGGTAAAGTGTCGATCAGAATCAAGGTAAGAAATGGGATATGCCGGCTGGTATTATCGTCACAAGGCGCAAAGCTGTCCGGGGGCGTTTAGAGTGTCGATTGCAAGGAAGCGTGAAATTTCACTACTGCGTAACCCGCTGACTTTCGGTCGGCTCAAATGATTCGGTTTGCCTCCCTTGGTAGCGGCAGTAAGGGCAATGCACTGCTCGTTGCATCAGGGGGTACGCGAGTGCTGGTCGATTGCGGTTTCGGGCCGCGCGAAATGGCGGCTCGACTGGCACGCCTGAACGTCGAGCCAGAATCCATCAATGCCATCTTGGTCACCCACGAGCATGCCGATCATGTCGGCGGGGCAACCGCCTGTGCAGCTCGTTTTGGTTGGGCTATCCATGCCAGCTATGGCACCGCCGGTGCGGCACGCCAGTTGACGGGGTTCGATGTGCGGCATTTCGATAGCCACACGAGTTTTAATATCGGCGACCTTGAAATCCATCCCTATCCGGTGCCGCACGATGCGCGCGAACCAACCCAGTTCGTCTTTTCTGACGGTGCCCGGCGGTTGGGCATATTGACCGATACCGGCACCATCACGCCGCACATCGTCGCCATGCTGACCGAATGCGCAGCGCTGGTGCTTGAATGCAACCACGACACCGTAATGCTGAGCAATGGCCGCTACCCGCCGACACTCAAGCGTCGTATCGCGGGCGAGTTTGGCCATCTCGACAACACGGCGGCGGCGGGGTTGTTGCGCGCCATCGGCGGTGGCAAGCTGCGTCACGTGATTGCCGCACATCTATCCGAGGAAAATAATACGCCGGCGTTGGCGTGTAAAGCGCTGGCCGGGGCGCTCGGTTGTGCGCCCGACTGGATCGGTGTCGCCAACCAGACCG
>CAIYZZ010000194.1 GCA_903930805.1 uncultured Rhodocyclaceae bacterium
CTCCTACAAGGGCGAGAAGATCGGCCAGGGCAAGGACAAGACGCGCGAGTTTCTGCGCGAGCATCCTGCAATGGCTATCGAGATCGAGAATCGCGTACGCGAGGCGGTCGGCGTCACCGGCATTGCCGTGCCCGCTGCTGCTGCCGAGTGAATGAGCTACGTCAGCGCGCGGTGAGATTTCTGGCCCGGCGCGAACACACCCGCGCCGAACTGACCCGCAAGCTGGCACCGCATGGCACCCTTGAAGAAATCGAAACCGTGCTGAACGAACTTGCAACCAATGGGCTCCAGTCGGATGCCCGCTTTGCTGAAAGTTACCTGCGTAGTCAGGCGGCGCGGCTCGGTACCGCACGACTGCGCCAGTCATTGCGGAGCAAAGGTGTGGAGCCAGCACTGATTGAATCCCATCTGGCCGGCGTGGAATTGCCCGACGAAACCGCGCGAGCTCGTGCCGTATGGGAAAGGAAGTTTGCCACGCCGCCGACCGATACCCACGATTGGGCAAGGCAGGCGCGCTTTCTTCAGGGACGCGGCTTCGCAACAGATGTCATCCGCCGCCTGCTCAAGAACATAGAAGAATGACCACCACGCTTTCCATCCATAACCTGCGCAAAAAATTCCGCACCCGCACAGTGGTCAAGGATGTCAGCCTGCACGTCGATGGTGGCGAAGTCGTCGGCCTGCTCGGCCCCAACGGTGCCGGCAAAACAACTTGCTTCTACATGGTCGTCGGCCTGATCGCCTCGGATGCCGGCGATATCGTCATCACGGCCGAGGGTAAAGAAACCCGGATTACCCATATGCCGATCCACGCGCGGGCACGGCTAGGCCTCTCCTATTTGCCTCAGGAAAATTCAGTATTCCGCAAACTCACAGTAGCTGAGAACATCCGTGCCATACTGGAATTGCAGGACTACGATGCGCCGACAATGGAGGCCAGACTCGAGGAGTTGCTCGAAGAACTTCACATCACTCACCTGCGTGACCAGCGTGCGGCGGCGCTGTCGGGCGGGGAGCGTCGCCGTGTCGAGATCGCCCGGGCGCTGGCAACCTCGCCGCTCTTCATACTGCTTGACGAGCCCTTCGCTGGCGTCGACCCGATCGCAGTGATAGATATCCAGAAGATCATCCGCTTCCTCAAGGAGCGGGGCATCGGCGTGCTGATCACCGACCACAATGTAAGAGAAACCCTAGGAATCTGCGACCGCGCCACCATAATCAACGATGGCGAGGTACTGGCGGCTGGACATCCGGCCGATATCATCGATAATGAGAGCGTACGCCGGGTGTATCTCGGTGAGCATTTCAAGATGTAAAGAAGAAGTGAAACAAACGCTCCAACTCAGGCTCTCGCAACACCTCGCCCTGACACCGCAGCTACAGCAGTCCATCCGCTTGCTGCAGCTCTCGTCGCTGGAGCTCAATCAGGAAATAGAGCAGGCGCTGCAAGAAAATCCCCTGCTGGAGCGCGACGAGCAGTCCGAAACCACTACCTTTGTTGGTGCCAACGATGCGCTGACGCATACCCACAAAGAAGAATCCGCCCCTGCCGTCCAGGAAGAGCGCGCCACAGAATTCGAGTGGGGACAGGATGGTATGGATTGGCCGAGTTCCGGCAGCTCGCGCAATTCACGCGACCCCAACGACGAAAGCGATGTCGATGTCGGCGAGCTACAGGCGGCGGCCACCAGCTTGCGCGACCACCTGATCGGCCAGCTGTCTCTCTCGCAATTATCTGGCCGCGAGCGCTTGCGCGTCGCCTTCCTGGTCGAAGCGCTCAGCGATGATGGCTATCTGACGCAGGAACTTGAGGAACTGGTCGAGGCACTCCCAGACGACTTCGCCGGTGAACCGGACGAATTGCTCGAAGACTTGCAGATCGCCCTCAATCACCTGCAAAGTCTCGACCCACCGGGTATTGGGGCACGTAACCCGCGCGAATGTCTGTTGCTACAACTGGCCAATTTGCCCGCCTCACCTGAAAATACCTTGGCTGCAGCCATCGTCCGCGACCATCTCGAGCAATTGGCCGGCCGTGATTATGTTCGCATCAAAAAAGCCCTGGGCTGCACCGACGAGGCTTTGCGCGATGCCCAAACACTAATTCGCTCCCTCAATCCCCGTCCGGGCGCACAGTATTCCCCGCTTGACACGCGTTATGTCATACCCGACGTGACGGTGCGCAAGCTGCACGGCAACTGGGTGGTGAAGCTCAACCAGGAAGCCATGCCGCGCCTGCGCATCAACCGGCTCTACGCCAACCTGTTGCGCCAGCAGCGCAGCAACGGCGGCAGCAATCTTTCCGGCCAGTTGCAGGAAGCCAAATGGTTGATCAAGAACGTGCAGCAGCGCTTCGATACCATCGCGCGCGTCTCGCAGGCCATCGTCGACCGCCAACGGGCTTTCTTCGACCACGGCGAGGTGGCAATGCGACCGCTAACGCTGCGCGAGATCGCCGAAACCGTGGAACTGCACGAATCAACCATTTCACGTGTCACCACGCAAAAATACCTCGCTAGTCCGCGGGGCATCTACGAACTCAAATATTTTTTCGGCAGCCACGTCGCCACCGATACCGGCGGCGCGGCGTCATCCACCGCGATTCGGGCGCTGATCAAGCAACTGGTGGGCGCGGAGAACGGCCACAAGCCGCTCTCCGACGCCCGCATCGCGGAAATCCTCGGCGAGCAGGGAATTGTTGTTGCGCGGCGCACCGTCGCCAAGTACCGCGAATCCCTGAGTATTCCGCCGGTCAATCTTCGTAAAACACTCTGAAAGAGGAGAGATCATGAACCTCAATATCACAGGACACCATGTCGAAGTCACCCCCGCGCTACGTGAATACGTCACCGGCAAGGTGGACAAGGTCATCCGCCATTTCGACCACGTCACCAGCGTCCATGTGATTCTCACGGTAGAAAAGCTCGTACAGAAGGCCGAGATCACCCTGCACGTCAAAGGCAAGGATATTTTTGCCGACAGTAGCGACGCCGACCTCTACGCCGCCATCGACTTGTTGGTCGACAAACTTGATCGTCAGGTGCTCAAGTACAAGGACAAACAAAAGGACCACGGCCACGACCGGCCGGCAACTCCGGCCGCCGAATAATTCCTAATTCCCTTGGTACTGAGCGAGGTATATACTTCGCTCCGCGCCGACGAGGCCCTCTCGTCGGCGCACTCCGTTTCCGGTGCCTGGGACGACCCTACCCCCGATGAATCTGATCGCCAAATTACTGAAAGTCGACAATGTGGTCGTCGGCTTGGATGCAAGCAGCAAGAAGCGCGTCTTCGAGCAGGCTGGTCTGCTGTTTGAAAATCATCACGACATTGCTCGCAGCACTGTCTATGACGCGCTGTTTGCCCGCGAAAAAATGGGCTCCACCGGGCTGGGACTCGGTATTGCCATTCCGCATGGTCGCATCAAGGGACTGAAGGAGGCGCAGGGCGCTTTCCTGCGTCTGGCAACGCCAGTACAGTTCGACGCCCCCGATGGCCAGCCGGTCGGCCTGGTCTTCGTGCTTCTGGTGCCCGAGGCAGCCAATGAGCACCACTTGCAGATGCTCTCCGAATTGGCACAGATGTTCAGCGACAAGGCCTTCCGTGAACAGTTGGCTGCCGCGCCCGATGCAGCGGCAGCATTCGCGCTCTTTGCGCAGTGGCAATCGGCCAGCTAATCGTCGCGCAGTTGTTCGAGCGTAATCGCGAACGGCTGCAACTGTCTTGGGTCGGCGGTACGCTCAACCGTCCGATTGCGGTCAATCGCGACGATGTTTCGCCCGCCGATCTGATCGGCCACCTTAACCTGATCCACCCCGATCGCGTCCAGGTACTCGGCTCGCCAGAGATCATCTGGTACAAGCGTCATATCGGCGGCAAGGGCGAGCATATTTTCCAGCAGATCATTAGTGAGCATCCCCCGGCAGTCATTGTTGCCGACGGCTGCGACATCTTGGAGGAAATCAGGAGCTCCTGCGAAGCCAGCGATACACCGCTATTCACAACGCCACTACCCACCGCCCAAGTAATCGATTCGCTGCGCGTTTATGTTTCGCGCCAACTCGCGGAAACCGTCACCCTGCACGGCGTATTCATGGATGTTCTTGGTATCGGCGTGCTGGTAACTGGCGACTCGGGCGTGGGCAAAAGCGAACTTGGACTCGAACTCATCACGCGCGGACATGGTCTGGTTGCCGACGATGTCGTCGAAGTCTCGCGCATCGCCCCCGATGCGCTTGAAGGCCGCTGCCCCGAACTGCTCAAGGATTTCATCGAAGTGCGTGGCCTCGGCCTGCTCAATATCCGCACTGTTTTCGGCGAGACCGCCTGCCGCCGCAAGATGCGCCTGAAACTAATCGTACATCTGCAGCGGCCGAATGCCAGCGTACCCGAAATGGCGCGCCTGCCACTCGACGCCTTGACGGAGAATGTCCTGAGTGTTCCGGTACGCAAGGTGGTGCTGCCGGTGGCCGCTGGTCGCAACCTTGCAGTCCTGCTTGAAGCAGCAGTCCGTTCGACGATCCTGCTGTTGCGCGGCATTGACAGCATGGAAGAATTTTTACAGCGTCAGCAACAGGCCTTGGAAAACAACAGCCCGAACTGAGGGCTGTTTCATGCCTTGCGCTATGATAAGCGGCCCCCATATGGCAGGGACCCCAACCTGAACAGACGATAACATCATGGCCGGACTCGACAAGAACACGCCACACCCCACCGAAATCAAGCTGCATCAGAAATCACGCGAAATGGAACTTTCCTTCGCGGATGGAAGTAATTTTCGCCTCTCTTTTGAATTTTTGCGCGTGCATTCGCCCTCTGCAGAAGTACGCGGCCACGGCCCAGGCCAGGAAACCCTGCAAACTGGTAAGCGCAACGTGGACATCAAGGCGATTGAACCCGTTGGCAACTATGCGATCCAGCCTTTTTTCTCCGATGAACACGATACTGGCATCTATTCATGGGATCTGCTCTACAAGCTTGGCACCAACAAAGATGAGCTCTGGGCTGACTACCTCGCCCGTCTCGAAGCTGCCGGTTCGAGCCGCGACATTGATTCGACAACCCTGCCGCCGAAAACTGGTGGCAGTTGCGGCAAACACTGAGAAAATTTGATGACGCAAACCCCTGAGACTCATTTCGGCTTCGAATCTGTTCCCGAGGACGAAAAGGCCCGGCGGGTCAAGGGCGTGTTTTCGTCGGTCGCTGACAAGTACGACCTGATGAACGACCTGATGTCGGCTGGTCTGCATCGGCTGTGGAAAGCTTTTACCCTGCAGGTAGCGGGTGCGCGCGCGGGCGAACGGGTGCTCGATATCGCTGGCGGCACCGGCGACTTGGCATCGAGCTTCCGCAATAAGGTCGGCCCGACCGGTGAAGTCTGGCTGACCGACATCAACAACAGCATGCTGACCAACGGCCGCGATCGTCTGCTTGACGAAGGCCGACTTGGGCCGGTGGCGCAATGTGATGCCGAGAAACTACCATTTCCCGACAATTATTTCGATATTGTCACCGTCGCCTTCGGGCTGCGCAACATGACACACAAGGAGCAAGCACTCACTGAGGTGCGCCGCGTCTTGCGGCCCGGTGGGCGCCTGCTGGTTCTGGAATTCTCGAAAGTCTGGGAACCCCTGACCCCGGCCTACGACTTTTATTCCTTCAAAGTGTTACCTTGGCTGGGCAAGAAGATCGTGAATGATCCGGACAGCTACCGCTATCTGGCAGAGTCCATCCGCATGCACCCCGATCAGGACACTCTGAAAGGTATGATGGAACAAGTTGGCTTTGCCCGTGTCGACTACTTCAATCTGACGGCGGGCGTGGTTGCGCTGCACCGTGGTTATAAAATTTAAAAGGAAACAGAACAATATGAAAAAAAGCTTGATCGCCCTGATTGCCACTGCCGTAACCTTTACCAGCCTTGGCTTCGTTGCCTCTGACGCGGAAGCCGCACGCATTGGCGGTGGCAAATCCATTGGAATGTCCAGAAGCACGGCACCATCCCAATCGGCCGTACCGCCAAAACCGGCAACTCCGGCGCAACAAGCGGCACCTGCCGCTGCTCCGACACCTGCCACCGCTCCTGCTGCTGCCGGCAAGCGCAGCTGGCTCGGCCCACTTGCCGGCCTGGCCGCCGGTATCGGCCTCGCCGCGCTACTCTCGCACTTCGGGATGGGCGAAGGGGTTGCCAACTTTCTGATGATCGCCCTGCTGGTTATGGCGGCAATCTTTGTTGTTCGCCTGCTGTTCCGCAAGAAAGCACCGCAAGACAACATGCAATACGCGGGTGCCGGAGCCACCATAGGTTCGCAGCGAGTAGAACCCATGCACTTTGAAGGGGAAAAAATCGGCGCTGGCGGGCCGGCAATAGCCGGCACACCGCGTGACATGGGGACGACAACACCCGCAGCGTCAGGCAACATCCCTGCCGATTTCGACACTGAAGGTTTTGTCCGCCAGGCCAAGCTCAATTTCGTGCGTCTGCAAGCCGCCAATGATCGTGGCGACATGGACGACATCAAGAGCTTTACTGCGCCGGAAATCTTTGCCGAAATCCAGATGCAATACGAGGAGCGTAGTCGCAAGCCACAGCAGACCGACGTGGTACAGCTTGATGCCGCGTTGCTCGAAGTGGTTACTGAAGGCAGTCAGCACATCGCCAGCGTGCGCTTCCACGGCCTGCTGCGCGAAGAAAGCGGCGCGGTGCCCGCACCCTTCGACGAAATCTGGCACCTGGCCAAGCCGATCGACGGCGCTCGCGGCTGGACGGTAGCCGGTATCCAGCAAATCAGTTGATGATCGAACAGGCTTTTCTAGCCGCACTGAATCACCTGCTAGGCAGCGCCAACTGGGCAAGGGGCCGACTCAAGCCGTTTGCTGGACGGCAGGCCAGGATCGAAATGCCACCGTTTGCCTTCGGCTTCGATGTTGATGCTGAAGGCTGGGTGCGGAAAATCCTTGATCCAACTGATGCCGACGTCAGCATCCGACTCCCTGCACCTTTACTGATGTCGCAAGGTATCGACAAGGTCATTGCCGGCGCCAGAGTGGCTGGCAATGCAGAATTCGCCACTGAGTTGTCCTTTGTCTTTCGCAATCTGCGCTGGGATGCCGAGGAAGACCTGTCGAAGCTGGTCGGCGACATTGCCGCACGTCGAATTATGCTTGGTGCCAATCAACTTATCGCCTGGCAGAAGCAGGCTGCAAATAACTTAACGGAAAATCTCGCCGAGTACCTGATCCACGAAAACCCTCTGCTCGTCGACACCGCTGAATTCATCACGTTTCGTGATGAGGTTGCCCGCTTAAGCTATGAACTGACTCGACTGGAAGTGCGCAGCAAAACCTTCGCATGAGACAACCCAGGGAGTAGTCAGCCATGAAAAGGGGCTTCATCACCCTATCCGCTTTAGCTATCCTGAAGGAACTTTATCCGGACGACAAGGCATTGTAAACAAGCCAGTCTGCCGTCCCGCCAGCGCCGACTTTTCAGGTACTCTGAATATTTTCTACCTGCGGCGCAATTTCTGTATCGCTGCCAATTGCGCAACCGCTTCGGCCAGTTCGGCCTGAGCACGCGCGTAGTCCATCTCGGCACTCTTGTCGCTCATCGCCTCTTCAGCCTTGCGCTTGGCATCAAGTGCCTTGGCCTCATCGAGATCCTTGCCGCGAATTGCCGTGTCGGCCAGCACGGTGACGAGCCCCGGCTGGACCTCAAGAATGCCACCAGCGACGAAAATCAACTCTTCCTGATCCTGCTGTGGCACCTTGAGGCGCACGGCACCCGGCTTGATGCGCGTCATCAACGGCATATGGCCTGGCAGGATGCCGAGCTCACCGGCTTCGCCGGGCAACACGACAAACTCTGCCAGGCCGGAGAAGATGGACTCCTCCGCACTGACGACATCTACGTGAACGGTCATTGTCATGGTGTGTGACCTTTTACTGGAGTGCTTATTGCAGGGTTTTGGCTTTCTCGAAGACTTCCTCAATGCCGCCGACCATGTAGAACGCCTGCTCGGGCAACTGGTCGCACTCGCCATTCACGATCATGTTGAAGCCCTTGATGGTCTCCTTGAGCGTAACGTACTTGCCGGACGAACCGGTAAATACTTCGGCAACGAAGAATGGCTGCGACAGGAAGCGCTGCACACGGCGGGCGCGTGAAACGACAAGTTTATCCTCGTCCGACAATTCATCCATCCCGAGGATGGCGATGATGTCCTGGAGTTCTTTATAACGCTGAAG